>CAKAPY010000080.1 GCA_916719935.1 uncultured Actinomyces sp.
TGGACTTAATGATGTCCGCGATGATGCGATTCGCTTCATGCTTATCGCGTGCCCAGTGAACGATGCCCCCACGTGCGGTGACATTGCGCTCGAATTCTTCCAGAAGTTCAGGGAGTCGGGATTCGACCTCAAACTTGATCGCTTCTGCAGCGTCACGCAGATCTTCCCAGTCGGGCATTTCTGCAACGCGCTGACCACGCTTAGCGCGAATAGTGCGGGTAGCGTGGCCCAGATTGCGACGCATCTGAGTGTTTGCAAGGGTCTTATGCGCGGCCTCGGGAAAAGTAGGACCCCAGCGAAGAGTATCTTCGGGGATCTCAACTGTCGTTCGCCATCCTCCGGTGTGAACCGCAGCATTGGACTCATCGCCCGAGGCAACCCCGGGCATACCGATGAAGGTTTCAGACATTTCAGATCACCTGTGCGCTTTCTGGAGCGAATGAAATGTTGCCAAGGAAAGGCTTGTCCTTGGTGGATGCAAGAATCTCTGCGAGGTGCATCGGGCGGATTCCCGAGTTCAGTCGAGACAGGCCGCCACCGACGTGCATCAAGCAGGAGTAATCACCCATGACCAGAACCTCGGCGTGCGTTGACATGACATTCGAGACCTTGTCGGCAAGCATCGCAGTCGAGGTCTCGGAATTCTTCATGGAGAAGGTGCCACCAAAGCCACAGCAAACCTCTGCGTCGGGAAGGTCAACAAGGGTGAGACCTTCCACCGCACGAAGCAGGCGGTAAGGGCGATCTCCCACTCGTGCGATGCGCAGTGAGTGACAGGTCGGGTGATATGTCACGGTGTGGGGGAAGTATGCGCCGACATCTTCCAGGCCCAAGACATCGGTGATGAGCTCGGTGAGATCGTAGGTGTGTGCGGCAATCTGCTGGGAGCGCTTTGCGAGCTGATCGTCGCCAACGTGCTCAGCGACGAGTTTTTGCTCGTGTCGGGCGGCACCCGTGCAAGAGCCGGAAGGAACCACAATTGCGTCCCATTCGCCGTCAAGGACGGGTTCGAAGGTTCGAACGTGGTTGCGAGTGATCTTGGCGGCGTCTTCGAAGTAGCCGGTGTTGGCATGCATCTGGCCGCAGCAAACTTGGCCTTCCGGGAAGACAACTTCATGGCCCAGTCGTTCAAGCAGCGTGACTGTTGCTTGCGCGGCCTGGGGGAACATAGTGTCTGCAAGGCAGGTCGCAAATAGTGCGATTCGCAAGGTAGGACCTCCGTCCGTGTGACTTTTGTCCTCACTGTATTGATAAGAGACAGCCCCGTCAGGTAAATGAAGTAAAACTGCGAAATAACGCAGAAAACTCCGTGTCTGACGGGGCGCTCAATTGGGCTGAAACTTGGTTAATTCGTCATATTCGTATGATCGAATTAGCGAAGACGCACCCAAATTGGGGTTGATTTAGTTTGCAAAACTGGCCGGATCGGGCATATACGAACCAAGGTATCCCTGCGATGCAAGGAAAATGAGGACGCAGAGGACCAGTAGGAAAGCGATCGAGTATGGCGCTGCCTTCTTGAGGATCTCCGCTTCGCTTCCGGGTTCGTTGATTGCAGTTGCGGCAATCGTGAGGTTCTGGGGGGAAACAATCTTGCCGATGCCGCCACCGATTGTGTTGCCAGCCAGCAAGGTTGCAGGGTCTAGGCCCGCGATTTGAGCGGCGGTGGATTGCAGGTTCGCGAAGAGTGCACCAGCGCTTGTTGCCGAACCAGCGACAGCCGTTCCCAACCACCCTAAGATCGGGGAGAGGAAAGCGAAGAAAATGCCCGTCGTCGCAAGCGCAGCGCCGATTGCACCGGTCTGGCCAGACATATTCATGACGTACGCAAGCCCCATCACCAAGCAGATCGTGAGGATTGAAATCTTCAAGGTCGAGATCGTCTTGAAGAGGGTCGCAATTCCCTTTCCGAAGGTCATCGGGAAGCGTCCACCAGAGCTGGTTCTTCCATAAATGAAAGCAACGGCAATCGCGGTAACGAAAATCCACGTTCCGGGGTTGGAAAGGAATTGGAAGGTGTAGATGGTAGAGGACACAGCCTGACCTTGAGCATCGACGAGGACACCGTGTAATCCGGGAACAGGGATCTTAATGTCGGTTGCTTTGAAGGCGCTGTCGATATTCACCCCAATCTTCCACAGTTTGGTCAGTGCAATAACGACAACAACGAGGACGTAGGGGAGAAGAGCCAAAGTAATGCGAGAGCCGTTGGGTCGGTCTTCCTGAGCGTCTTCGGAACGATATTCGTCCGGAGTCTTCGGGGTCCAGACCAGAAGGAATACGTAAGAAGCCGCAAGACCAATCAATGAAGCTAAGACCGCGGTGAGTTCGTAGGAGAAACCGGTTGTGACAAAATGCCCCGCGGCGGTTGCGATTCCTGAAATTAACGCCAGTGGCCATAATTGGGCGACGCCTCGGCCGCCATCGAGAATCCACAGCAGGATCAGGGGCACGAAGCAGGCAATGATCCACGAAAGGTGGCCCATGTCAGCGGCAACAAGCAGGGGATTTTGTCCGCCCAGTCGGCCGGCAGTTGTTGCGGGAATAGCCATAGCGCCGAAACCGACATTGATCGCGTTACCGACGATCGTTACGACAGCGGCCTTGACGGGGCGGAGACCTAGCGAAACGAGCATTGCAGCGACGATCGCAACGGGAGCGCCGAATCCTGCTAAGCCCTCAAGAAGACCACAGAAAGAGAAAGCAACGATGAGAGCCTGAACTCGAATGTCGCCCTTGCCGATCGTATTGAAGACAGCACGGAGGTCTTTGGAACGTCCCGAAACCTCGGTGAGGTTGTACAACCACACTGCGGCAATGATGATGTAGATGATCGGGATGAGCGCGAAGACAATTCCTTGCCCCGCGGCAAGAAGGCTCAGAGTGACGGGCATCTTGAAGCCACCAACTGCGATCAAAATGGCAGCAATCAACGAGATTAGAGCACACCAGTGCGTTTTCACCTTGAATGCGCCAAGAAGGACGAAGAACAGCAGGAGGGGGAGGATCCCAGCAAGTGCTGTCAAAAATACATTTGAGCCGATCGCCGTTGTCGACGGCGTAAAACTTGCGCTCACTGTTAAGAACATGGCTACTCCTGCATCGGTGCCTGTGGGGTGTCCGTAGCCAGATTGTAGGCCTAAAATCCTATACAGGTAGGAAAATTAAAAGAATTTCATTGTGCGCCCCCGACAGGACTCGAACCTGCAACCTCGGGATTAGAAGGCCCTTGCTCTATCCATTGAGCTACGGAGGCACGCCTGCCGCAGTGCGATCAGACCTTCATAGTGTACATGTCGTCGCCCGTCACACTTTCCCAAGTTGTGGGCCGCGTGTGCGCAAACGTGGGAAACACTAGATAATGGCTTCATGCTTGAAAGAATGTCTGGGCTTGGAGGCCTCGTGGGATCGATCCGCTCACGAATGTGCAGCTGAACCGTAATCAGCTGCCGGGGCGCGTATAGCGCCAATCTTTCAAGGAAATATATGTCTCAGCCTTCTGACTGTTCTTCTGATCTGACCACCCTGTCTTTCGAGGTTATGCCGCCTCGCAAAGAGAGCCTCGTTAAGCCGTTTTGGCAAACCGTGGAGCGCTTGCTGTCCGTTTCTCCCGATTTTCTTTCGGTGACCTATGGAGCCGCCGGTCAGGATCGTCACAGTGCGCGAGGGGTTGTTCGTAAGCTTGTGAAGGACAGCCCGGTTCAACCAATTGCTCACCTCACCTGTGTGGGAACTACTCCCAGCGAAGTGAGCGAAGTTGTGACCGATTATCTCAACGCTGGTGTTCGAACTTTCCTTGCTCTGCGCGGTGATCCGCCGGTGGGGCGTCCAGATTGGCAGCCCTCTCCCGGGGGAGTGTCTTCGGCAACTGAACTTGTGACCTTGATTCGTTCGATTGAGGCTGCTCGTTGTGCGCAGTATCCCGGTGCTGCTTTGCGCGCTGCCTTCAAGCCATTGACGATTGCGGTTGCCACTTTTCCCGCGGGTAATCCCGCGGCAGGAACTTCGCCGACCCAAGAGGTTGAGCGCCTTCTCGTGAAGCAATCTGCGGGTGCTTCCTTTGCGGTCACTCAGCTTTTCTGGGAAGTCGACACCTATGTGAACTTCCTTGAGAAGGCACGTTCCAATGGCGTGACGATTCCCATCGTGCCGGGAATTTTACCGCCAACCGATATTCGGCGAGTAAACCGCATGACCGAATTGACCGGAGTTGTATTCCCCGAATACCTTCGACGCAAGCTCGAGTCAGCATCCTCACCACAAGAAATGTATTCCATGGGAGTCGAAATCGGAGGTCGTCTTGCTCGCGACCTGCATGACTCGGGTGCTCCTGGAATCCACATGTATACCTTCAATAAAGCGGCTCCTGCACTCGATGTGCTTGATGCTGCAGGCCTTGTTTCTGCAAGCCAGTGTTGACCCGTCCATTTCACGATGACAAAGGATAAGTAAATGACTCAATTCCCTACGGCGACCATCCTGGGTTACCCGCGCATCGGTCGTGGCCGCGAGCTGAAGAAGGCGCTCGAAGCTTACTGGGCGGGCCGTATCTCCGCCGATGAGCTTCGCGCGACGGAAGCCCAGCTCCGCAAGACGACTCATGACCGCCTCGCCCAGCTCGGCCTCGGCAAAGATGATGCGTCGATCCCTGAAACTTTCGCGCTCTACGATCAGGTTCTGGATGCGATCACACTTCTGGGCGCGGTTCCCGAGCGCTACCGCTCCTTCGAAGGACTGGATCTGCACTTTGCCCTAGCTCGCGGCAATGCGCAGGTTGCACCGCTGGAAATGACCAAATGGTTTGATACGAACTACCACCACTTGGTTCCTGAAATTGGCCCCGATACGCCGATTTCTTTCGCTGACCACACCATCGTTGATCGTTTCCTTTCTGCAAAGGAAGAGGGCACCATCGTTCGCCCGCTTCTCGTTGGCCCCGTGACTTTCCTTGCTGTTGCGAAGGCTGATGAGGCAACTCCGGATTACAACCCCTTCGAACGCCTCGATGATGTCGTTGCGGCCTACGCTGAGGTTCTTGCCCAGCTTGCCGAGGCAGGAGCACCTTGGGTCCAGATCGATGAGCACGCGCTTGCTTCCGACAACCTCCACGTTGAGCGCACGACCCTCATTGAGTACTCGACTCGCGTTTTTGCTGCTCTTGCAAAGCTGGAGAAGCGTCCCGCAATCTTCGCGGCCATCGGTTATGGCGATGGCGCACAGGCTGCAGCCTCTCTTGCCTCCACCGGCATCGAGGCCCTGGGACTTGATCTGTGCCGTGGTTCTCTTCCCGAGGCCGGCTCAGTTGACCTGTCCAAGGTCGCTCTGGTTGCTGGTGTCGTTGACGGCCGTAACATCTGGCGAACCGATTTGGAGAGCGCGATCGCTCGCCTTGATGCAGCCAAAGCATTGAATCCCGCATCGCTCGCTGTTTCGACCTCGACCTCTTTGCAGCACGTACCCCATGACACCGCACTGGAGAAGTGGGATGACCCTGTACTCGACGCGAACCTTCACGCATGGCTGGCCTTCGCAGACCAGAAGGTCGGAGAGGTTGTCACCCTCGCTCGCGGCGTGACCAATGGCTGGGATTCGATTTCCGAGGCCGTTGAAGCAACCCGCGAGGTTCTGGCTCAGCGCGCAGCCGCACCCGGCGTGGTTCGCCCCGAGTTGCGTGAGCGCGTCGCGCGCTTGACCGAGGCCGATCGTGAGCGCGAAGACTTTGCAGTCCGCGATGAGCTTCAGCGCGAGCGCCTTGGCCTGCCCCTCATTCCAACCACTACCATTGGCTCCTTCCCTCAGACGAAGGAAATTCGTCGCGCCCGTGCCGCTTGGGCCAAGGGCGAGCTCTCTGACGAAGACTACGCGCAGCGTATGCGTGAAGAGATTGAATCAGTGATTCGCCTTCAGGAAAACCTTGGGCTGGATGTCCTGGTCCACGGTGAAGCAGAGCGTAACGATATGGTTCAGTACTTTGCTGAACAGCTTGAAGGTTTCGCCGCAACGAAGAACGGTTGGGTCCAGTCTTATGGTTCGCGATGCACCCGTCCGTCGATCCTTTGGGGGGATGTTGTCCGTCCCCACGCGATGACCGTTGAATGGGCGCGTTACGCGCAGTCGCTGACCGATCACCCGGTTAAGGGCATGCTGACTGGCCCTGTCACCATCATCGCTTGGTCCTTCCCGCGCAATGATTTGCCCTTGGCTGAAGTTGCTGATCAGATCGGTCTGGCACTGCGCGATGAGGTCACCGATCTTCAAGACGCCGGAATTGCTGTTGTTCAGGTCGATGAGCCAGCACTGCGTGAGCTGCTTCCTCTGGATCAGGCCCGTCACGCCGACTACCTCAAGTGGGCTGTGGACTCCTTCCGTCTAGCAACTGCCGGAGTGCGTCCTGATACTCAGATTCACACCCACCTGTGCTACTCGGAGTTCGGTCAGATTCTTGATGCGATCTTGGGACTGGATGCGGATGTCACCT
>CAKAPY010000081.1 GCA_916719935.1 uncultured Actinomyces sp.
CGGGCGGAACCTCCACGCACTGTCCCGGACGATTTACGCTCACCAGGGAAAAGAACATCAAGGGGTCGCTTGGCCACATCTTCGGGCTTTTCAGTTTGGGCAGGGGGGATGAGCGCACCCAAACCACGCCCTAAACCTGTACGTCGTTGGGGCTTATGAGTCGATTCTGATTGCTCGGCCATGCACACTTACCAATCTCGCGAATACTGAACGTTAACTACATTGTTTCACGTGAAACAGCAAAATGTGTATCGAGCAAGCAAAAATGCGTTTTCACAGACGCGTTCTCCTGAGAAAAAGAATCAGGGCTCAACCGCCTATCAAAACGATCGAAACCCTGAAAAAGTGATTTAAGTGAGCGAAAAGAGATATTACTTCGCCAACCGATGGCTCAGCTCGTATGCGGCCTTACGATAGGCAAGTGAGCCGGCACCATTCGGATCATAAGTGATGACACTCTGCCCGTAGCTTGGCGCTTCAGAAACTCGAACTGAACGAGGGATGACAGTTTGCAGCGTCTGCTCAGGGAAGTGTGAACGTACCTCATTCTCAACTTCATCGGATAGGCGAGTACGCTTGTCGGCCATCGTGAGAAGCATAGTTGAAACATGTAGTTTTGGATTGAGGTCAGCGCTGATGCGATCAATGGTCGACCACAACTGACTCAAACCTTCAAGCGCGTAGTACTCGGTCTGAATAGGAATCAAAACCTCGTCAGCTGCAACCATCACGTTTAAGGTCACCAGTCCAAGCGAGGGCGGACAATCAATAAGGATCAGATCAATTTGCTGATATGCCTGAACGAAGTACTCAACGGCATCGGAAAGACGAAACTCTCGACGTTCGAGATCAACAAGCTCAATTTCCGCGCCCGAAAGATCAATAGTAGCCGGGCACACCCAGAGGTTATCCATCTCGGGGCAGGCTTGTAGAACTTCACCGATCGACAATTGACCGGTAATCACCTCATACGTCGAAGGCGTACCAGGACCATGAGCGACGCCGAAAGCGCTCGAAGCGTTGCCTTGAGCGTCTGCATCGATAACAACAACCTTCAAACCGGCGAGCGCAAAAGAGGCCGCGAGATTAACAACCGAAGTCGTCTTACCAACGCCACCCTTTTGATTCGCTACCGCAATGACACGTGTCGACGCGGGTACGCCAAACTCAGCCGTCTCAAGGAACTCTCGATCCTGAAAATTCCGCGTAATTTGGTCCGAAAGTGGGGTATCGCCGGCCATAAAACACAAGCCTTTCTCACACGTCAATGACACAAGTGTAGGCAGTCATGCCCGCGGGAGAAAACCGAGGACACACCCGTGGAAAAGAAATGAGGTATTAAGAACGGAGTCTCTTCGCAACAACGACGTACGTCGAATCGTCTTCCATTACCGAAGGGACCTCATGGATCTGAGCACTCAGGTGATGACGCTTCAACTCAGCAGCGGCAGCCTCGACTTCATCACCCGCACGGCGTCCCTTAAGAGCGACAAGAGAACCACCGGGAGCAATGAGCTTTGAAGTCATACGCACAAGCTTCGTCATATTCGCCAATGCACGTGAGGTCACCACATCGGCCTTGCCCTTACCTCGCAGTTCCTCGGCGCGAGCCTGATGAATGCTGACATTGTCCAAACCGAGAGTATCCACAACATCAGCAAGCCATTCGCAACGTCGCGCCATGGGCTCAGCAAGATGGACATCAAGATCTGGGCGGCAAATCGCAATGACAATCCCGGGGAAGCCAGCCCCAGAACCGACATCCAAAATCTGTCCCTTCTTAGGAAGAAAATCCAAGACGGCGGCGGAGTTGACCAGGTGCCTCGACCAGAGTCGGGGGAGCTCACGCGGACCGATCAGCCCGCGGAGCTCACCTTCCTCAACAAGCATGTTCGCAAACTCGGCAATATCTGGGTAGGCCAAACCGAAGAGCTCTCGAACCTCGGGTCCGGGAACCTCAAGTTCAAAGTCATTTTCGGCCTCGCGAGGGGAATTACCGAGCGCGTCCACTCAGGCCTCCTCGGCCTCGTCGGCGGAGTCAGTATCGGCGTCAACATCCTCCGCAGGAAGAATAACGACGCGACGACGGGGCTCAACGCCCTCGGACTCGCTGCGAAGACCCTCGGAAGCAACAACGTCGTGGCACACCTTGCGCTCAAAGGGGTTCATGGGCTCAAGCTTCTGGGGCTCGCCCGTCGCGCGGAGGCGCGCAATTGCCTCGTGAGTGAGGTCCTGAAGATCCGCCTTACGATCGGCACGGAAGCCCGCAATATCCAGCATGAGTCGCGAGCGCTCGCCGGTTTCGGTCTGAACAGCAAGGCGCGTCAGTTCCTGAAGGGCGTCGACAACTTCACCGTCTTCGCCAACCAGATGATCCAGGGCAGATGGGTCTTCCGAAATGATTTCTACTGATGCACGACCATTTTCAACATCAATTTCGATGTCACCGTCAAGGTCGGCAATATCCAGCAGTTCTTCCAAGTAATCGGCAGCGAGCTCGCCTTCTTCCTCAAGGCGCGAGAGCTCGTTTGTCGTTTCTTCGCTCATGTTTATCCTCCGTAGGGGTTTGATGCCTCAGGCATCGAATGGTCTGTGGGCGCCTCAGCGCTTCTTCTTCTTTGCGGCGGCGCGGCGAGCCTTGCGACGTTCTTGACGCTTGCGCTCGAGCTCTGCAGCTTCAGCATCTGACGAGGCCTCCGAAGAAGCGGCCTGCCCGCCCCGAGCACGAACCTGACGCTGAGCCTCTTCACGCTTAGCAGCGGCCTCACGGCGTTCTGCCGCGCGCTCAGTCGCGACCTTCACACCCTTCATCCAAACCTCATCAGGAAGGGTCGTCCACTCTTGCATGGACAGGTTGCGGTAAACAGAAACGATCTCTCCAGCGCTCATGGCCTGCGGGAAATCAGAGGCGATCTTCTGACGCTTGGCACGGCTGCGAACCTCGGTCAGCGTGCTCTCGTTAAGAGCCGTGAGCTCATCGGATGCATCGGCCAGTTCGCGACGCTTTGCGTCGTAGTCCGCGAAGAAGGGACGTGCCCACGACTGGTAGGCATCCTGACGCTTGGCCAAGAGTTCTTTGTAAGCGGCGGAGTTCGGGTTCGGAATATTCTTAATTACCCACAGCATCTGCAGGTAGCCCCAAATGCCCGCGGTCGTCGTGTAGATCACGACACCCATCTGGAAGAACAGACCCGAGAAGATGAACATGAAGGGCATAACGTACATCATCATGCGCTGCGAACGAACCATGGGGTTGTTTGGATCCTGGTTCTGCGGCATGTTCTTCGTCATCGTCAGCCGGATGGTCAAGAACTGCGTTGCAACCATAACGATGATGAAAATGACGAAGACCAGAGTCGGCAGCGACATGAGTTGCGAGTCGCGAATGGTGTGCGACAGCGGAACACCGAAGACCTGGGACGCATCAATCTCGCTGGCGACTGACTGAGTAATCGGACCCAGTGAATCAATGTGGCGCGAACCGACCGAGTAGGTGTTTTCAGCAAGTGCGTGGATCGCATAGATCGCGCGGTACATTGCGAAAAGAACGGGCAGTTGAACCAACATCGGCAAGCAGGATGCGAAGGGGTTGACTCCGTACTTCTTATTGAGCTCGGAGATTTCCTGCTGCATCCGTTGACGGGAGGCCATATCCGTCTTGCCCTTGTATTTGGCCTGAATCTTCTGCATTTGGGGCTGAACAATGGAGGTGCCCCTCATACTCTTCAGCTGCTTGAGGTACAGAGGGATGATGAGCACGCGCACAAGGATGGTCAGCAGGATGATGGAGATAATCCATGCAAGTCCTGCACCTGAACTCATTCCAACAAGCAGAAGCAAGTCGTGAATTCGAATCCACAGCCATGCGACTGCGACAACGAAGGGATAGAGAATGGAATCCACAGGAGATCTCCTTATGATGCGCGGGGGACACCGCTCGTGTCCGCGTGGTGCTCGGCTCCTGCCGAGAAGTCTTGATTATTCATGCCCATGACGGGCCGTGCCCAAGGGTCGTCATATCCGGCCCAATCTGCCGGAGGGACCCAGGCCTCGCCAGTCCACTTACCGCGAGCGGGAACTTCATCGACCCCGCCGAGGCTCCACGGATTACAACGAAGAATGCGCCACACGGCCAAGATTGTCCCTTTGACGAGGCCGTGAGTGTGCAATGCGCCCAAGGCATAGCTTGAGCAGGTGGGGTAGTAGCGACAACGCGGGGCACACATGGGGGAGATGAAGCGCTGGTAGAAGCGCACAGGAAGAATGGCAATATAAGCAAAAGGAGAGCTCATAGGCGACCTCCCTCCCGATGATCCCATTTCTTCCACGCACGGCGAAGAACTTGGTCTAATTCTTCCTCAAGTTCGCACGAACTTGCACCCAGGGCGTCATGCTTAACGCGAACAACGACACGTGCTCCCTGAGGAAGTGCGCCCAAGCGTTCTTTCATGAGGTGACGCAATTGCCGCTTAACTCGGTTACGTCCAACCGCTCGTTTAATTTGGCTTTTAGGTACGACGAAACCGACGAGGCGTGAATCACTATCCTCGTCGGTCCGACAATGCACAATGAGCCTTTGCTGACCCGCGCGCGATCCGCTTCGGATTGCGAGGCGGAAGTCCGCTGGATTCACCATGCGGTTCGAGCGGGGCAACACCTCGCGAAAGCTCAGGCGGAGAGGCGGGCGCGGCCCTTGCGACGGCGTGCAGCCAAGATTGCGCGGCCAGCGCGGGTGCTCATACGCAGGCGGAAGCCGTGCGTCTTCGAACGACGACGGTTGTTCGGCTGATAAGTCCGCTTGGTGGTCACTGATATCTCCTCGAATTGGTCATGGACAGTGTGCGCCGCAATTAGGCACACATACGAACTGACAGCCTACGGGTTTTTGGCCGTTCCGTCAACGAAAGAGCACCGTACCACACTGAATCCACACCTGTGGAAGTAGGTGTGGATAAATCGGGGGTTAGTTATCCACATGCGAAGTTATCCACAGAGCTGTGGACAGAGGTTTTTTCTTTTTGCCGCAAGGGTGAGGTGTTGTAACTACACAAATGTCATTTGGGGATTAAATATCCACAGGTCTATCCCCAGCTGTGGAAAACATGACATGCTTGTAAAGTTATCGGTGGATAATGATTCACAACCGATATCATTTCTCGTGTCCTATCTCACGTCAGTTTTCGGAGGTTCCCGTGTCGATCGATGCCCTTACTCAGGCTTGGTCTGAGGCACTGTCGCAAAACTCAGATCTCTTGGGACCCGCAGCCATGTCTTTCCTGCGTTCAGCAAAGCCGCTGGGCGATATTGACGGCACGATCCTCATCGCAGTTCCCAATGACTTCGCAAAGAAGTGGATTGAAAACAACGGTGCAAATGACCTCACTCAGGCACTTGCTGCAATTCTTGGTCGAAATGTTCGACTGGCAGTGACCATCGACCCCACTTTGGATGCACAAGAAGAAGCGGTAGAGGAAACTTCCTCCACGGCCTCGGAAATTGCGGATAATGCAGCGCCTAGCCCACAGGTCGAGTCCGCCCATTCATCCTCTTCTTCTCAGACTTCTGCACAGTTCAGCCAACCCGCCTCCGGCACGGGAAGCCCACAACTGGCAATCGATACCGCCAGCACGCATCTCAATCCCAAGCACACTTTTGACACCTTTGTCATTGGTCCTTCCAACCGCTTCGCTCACGCTGCAGCTTTTGCAGTATCAGAAAGCCCGGGACGTGCCTATAACCCTCTGTTTATTCACGGTGGTTCCGGGCTGGGCAAGACCCACTTGATCCACGCAATCGGCCACTACACGCTGTCACTTTTCCCGCAGATGCGCGTGCGCTACGTGAACTCAGAGGAATTTACCAACGACTTCATTAACTCGGTGCGTGAAGAAAGCATTGAGGAATTCCAAAGGCGTTACCGCGAGGTCGATGTTCTGCTTATTGACGATATCCAATTCATTCAGGGCAAAGAGCGTACGGTCGAAGAGTTCTTCCACACCTTTAACTCTCTGTACAACGCGGGAAAGCAGATCGTTCTGACCTCAGACGTACCGCCTCGTGAGCTCGATCTGGAAGATCGGATCCGTTCGCGCTTCGCGGCGGGCCTTTTGGTCGATGTCCTTCCTCCCGACCTGGAAACCCGTATCGCAATCTTGCAAAAGAAGGCCAGTGCGGAAAATATCGAAGTTGATCCTCGAGTTCTGGAATACATTGCCCAGCGAATTTCCTCGAATATCCGCGAACTTGAAGGCGCCCTGGTGCGAGTTGCTGCCTTCGAATCCCTGTCGAAAGAACCGGTCACCGTTTCGATGGCAGAGATGCTCTTGAAGGACTTTGCTTCTGACCCGCAGGACACCGAAGTAACACCAACGCTGATTATGAGTCAGACTGCGACGTATTTCGGCGTAACGATTGACCAATTGTCCTCCTCGGACCGTTCGCATGTCGTCGT
>CAKAPY010000082.1 GCA_916719935.1 uncultured Actinomyces sp.
AAACCGTCGAAGGAGCAACTCCTGCTGCTCGGGCGACATCGGCCCGCGTTGCTCGTTCCATTCTTTCTGCTCCGGATCTGCGATGGAATAAAAGTGCGTTAACACAACAACTATAACGTGTTAGTCTTTGTGTACTGCAAGGAGTTTCAATGTTGACTCACCTGAAAGGCTCATCATGAAAATTATGCCCTCATACGCACCCTGTGTGGGAGCACTTTCTCCTGCTCGTGCGTATCTCGCTGATGATCCAGGGCAGATGAGCCTCGATGGCCGCTGGGCCTTCACCTATCACCGCGTTGATCCCAATCCTGGTGCGAATCCCGAAGATGCGTGTCCCCCGCCCCAGGTATCAAGCGAAGAGACGATCGATGTCCCAAGTCACTGGGTTCTCAGGGGAAATGGACGCTGGGGTGCCCCCGCCTATACCAACGTTGATTTCCCCTTCCCTGTGGATCCGCCTTTCCCTCCGGAAGATAATCCTGTCGGCGACTATTCTCGCCGCTTCACATGTCCCAAGTCGTGGCTTTCGCAGGGAGGCCAGGTCCGCCTGCGCTTCGAAGGCGTTGAATCCCAGATCATTGTCTGGGTTAATGGCCAATGGATTGGGATGGCTCGCGGTTCACGTCTCGCCCACGAATTCGACGTCACCCAGATGCTTGTTCCCGATGAAAATACGGTGACTCTTCGCGTTCATCAATTCAGCGCAGGATCCTATCTTGAAGACCAGGATCAGTGGTGGCTCCCCGGAGTTTTCCGCTCCGTTTCACTGCGATACCTTCCTGACTTCTCCATTGAGGATCTGTGGATCAATACCGATTACAAGGCCGGGCAAGGATGTGCGACCCTTGAGCTCAGAGTACGTGGGGCGCAAAGCGAAACGCTTGAAGCGAGTCTGGACATCGAAGGCCTCGGCGCCTCGGTGCTCACGCTCTCGCGTGGGGAGGACGGGCGCTACCGGAGTGAAAGCATTGGCCTCGGCAATGTCGAGCCGTGGAGCCCACAATCGCCAAAACTTTACGCCGCGCGCGTGCAAGTCGTGGGGGAGAGCGGCCGCAAAACGGAAGAACGTCAACTGCGCCTCGGCTTCCAAAGGGTTGAAATCGTTGATGGCGTTCTGCATGCCAATGGGCAGCCGCTGACGCTTAATGGTGTCAATCGCCATGAAATTCGTGCCGACGAAGGGCGAGTATTCAGCGAAGAATTTGCGCGCGCCGATCTTGAACTCATGAAGTCGATGGGAATCAACGCGATCCGAACCTCCCATTACCCACCTCACCCGCGCCTTCTTGATCTGGCCGATGAAATTGGGCTGTGGGTCATGCTCGAGGGGGATATTGAAACCCACGGTTTTGAGGGGAATCGTACGTGGATCGATAATCCCTCCGATGATCCGCGGTGGGAAGCCTCCTACCTCGACCGCACCGAACGTGCATTCGAACGCGACAAGAATCATGCCAGCATTTTCTGCTGGAGCTTGGGGAACGAATCCGGAACGGGACGTAACTTGGCAGGGGCCGCGCGTTGGCTCCGCGAACGCACCCACGGACGCGCCCTCGTCCACTACGAGGGCGACCATGCCATGGAGTACGTCGATATCTACTCGCGGATGTACCCGACACTTGAAGAAGTTGCTGCGGTGCTCGACGATACGGATATGCGCGCGCCGGTTGCTGTCCCGAGCCATGCAAGTGCGGCTGTGGATGACGCCGCGAAAGAGCGTATTCGCAGCGCTCCCTACATCATGTGTGAGTACCTCCACGCGATGGGGACCGGCCCCGGTGGAGCGGCCGCTTATGCCGAGCAAATGAGCCATCCTCGCCATGCTGGAGGCTTCGTGTGGGAGTGGCGTGACCACGCACTGTGGCGCCCCCTCCCTGATGGGCGCCGCGCTCTTGCCTACGGCGGCGATTTCGGAGAGCGCGTGCACGACGGAAATTTCGTCTGCGACGGCTTAGTTGATGCGCTTTCGCGTCCCTATGCGGGGACCTGGGCATGGATTCGCGCACTCGCACCCGACGCGCCGATCCTTCAGGGTCGCTTGCAAAAATCGGGTGGCGAGGCCGAGGAGCGCTTGCGTGCACTGGCTTGTGGAGCTTCTTCCTGGCTCTCCTTAGACGAGGCCGAGTGCAGCGCAGTCTTTGATGATCGTGGACGCGTGGAGTCCGTGGGCGGGCTTGCGATAACGGCGGAGATCAGCGTTTACCGTGCGCCGACGGATAACGATCGCGGTCGCGGTCCCGTCGATTATTGGGGGATTTCCGCTGATGATCTGGGCCCGCTGGGAACGGGGACCGGTCAATGGGGAGTCTCTCATGCCCAGCGATGGGAAATGGCACGTTTACATCTCCTGCGCAGAACTTGGCATGGAAGCGCCCGTGAGAACGGAAAGCGGGTGCTTGTCGAACGCTGGGCCCCGCCTGCTGCACAGTTTGGACTCGAGGCTCGCTGGAGTTTTACTCCCGTAGACGGAAAGGTGGGAGGCGCAACTGCGCGTGCTCCGCTGCCCGAAAACTGCCTCGCCGTCAAGGTCGAAATGACTCCCTACGGACACTGGCCCGAGCGCATCCCTCGTGCAGGGGTTCGTCTGTGCATCCCGGGAACGGGGTGGACGGCCTCGTGGGTGGGGGAGACGGATATTGCTTATGCTGATATGCCCGGCGTCAATCCAGATGGGTTTGGGTGCGCTGAACTTGAAGATCTATGGGATGTGGGCGTCAAGCCTCAAGAAGGCGGGCACCGACCGGGACTGAAGGTTCTTGAGCTGCGTGGGGAGGACTGCGCGTTCACGATCATTCCTCGAAGCGAGGTGGGGTGGAGTGCCTCGCTGTGGAGTGAGCAAGAGCTTGCCCAGGCGGGACACTGGGAAGACTTGCCGCATTCAAATCGGACTTTTGTTTGGCTTGACGCCATTCAAGATGGCATCGGGACTCGCTCGTGTGGCCCGGATGCACGCCCCGAATTCGGTGCACGGATGAATCCGATGACCATCGAATTCATTGTTTGTGTAACGGATCTATAACAATTGTCCGCTATGCAACGTAAAGCTAGCTTCTCAACGGTAGCCTAGCCTTATCGACTAACACGAGATAGTTAGTGATTCGGTATTCATATCGATCTACGACACGAACCAATGGAGGTTTCGCATGTTGAAGAAAAAGATGGCCGCTGGTGTCATCGCCCTGGCCATGGTAAGCACTCTAGGATTGAGCGCCTGCTCGAACGGCAGCAGCGACTCTTCTTCAAGTTCTGCAAGCGGTGGATCCGCATCGGGTTCGATCCCCAAGCCCGATGTTTCCTGCGATATTCCCGCAACGAATCTTGATGATTCGAAGATCGACACCTCGAAGGTCGAAGGTGAAATTACCTTCCAGACTCAGGGTCTCAAGACCGACTTCGGCGACTTCTTCACCAAGAAGATCAAGGAATTCGAGGACGCTAACCCCGGTGTCAAGATCAAGTGGACTGACCAGGCGGGCGGCGCCGAATTCGATCAGACCATTACCGCTCAGGCAACGAACTGCCAGATGGCAGACGTTGTGAACGTTCCTTCCTCGACCATCCTGGCTCTGTCAAAGTCCAACCTCCTCATGGACTTCGACGTGAAGGCTCCCGGTATTGGTGACAAGTTCGTCAAGACCATTTGGGACTCGACCCAGCTGGGCGCAAACAAGCACCACACCGCACTTCCGTGGTACTTCGGCCCCTATATCACCACCTACAACAAGGAAGTTTTCAAGCGCGCAGGCTTGGATGAAAACACCTCTCCCAAGACCATGGAAGAGATGTTTGACTACGCTGCGAAGGTCGGAGCGGATGGCAAGGGCGACTACGGCATCTACGGTTCCCCGCAGTGGTACATGACCGCCCAGCTGCACGGCATGGGTGTCAACCTCATGAACGCTGATAAGACCGAGTTTAACTTTGCTGACAATGAGCAGGCAATCAAGTACGTGACCCGCCTCGCCGAGCTCTACAAGAGCGGTGCGATCCCGAAGGACTCGCTGACCGGTGAACCCGATCCGGGCAAGGCATACGCTGATGGAAACTTGGCATTCGGTACCCCGAATGCGTCCTTCCTCAAGTCTGTCAAGGCAAACAACGCGACCGTCTACAACAACACCGGTGTCGGCCCCTTCCCGACCAACCCCGGAATCAAGCCGGTCTTCGAAGGTCAGTACATCGGCGTGTCCGTCTCGACCAAGAACTCTCCTCTGGCAATGAAGTTTGCCGAGTGGATCACCAACGCTGAGAACGAATACGCATGGACCCACGACGGTGGTGCGATCATCTTCCCGGCAGCAACAAGCGCTCTTGACAAGATCGCTGCTAACCCGCCGGAGATCGCAAATGATCCGGTCTTCAAGGCTGCATACGAAGAAGCCGCAAAGGCTGCAAAGGACGCCGAGGCCTACACCGACGTCTTCTACACCACCGGCGCTGTTCAGGACAGCCTCGTTGAGAATGTGAACAAGGCAATCCGCGGAGAGGTCGACCCCAAGACCGCTCTGAAGACTGCACAAGATCAGATGAACAAGAAGCTCAAGGCTCTGGGCGAATGATCTCACCCTTGCCGGGGCGAAACCGTAGTGTTTCGCCCCGGCAAAACCCTTGAACAGCACCGAAGGACCTGACAATGTCGTCGCGTACAGGACGTGCCCCAAGCCGATCTCTTAATGGGGCCGCGCGTTTCCGCCCGGGATGGATGCCGTGGATCTGGATTACACTCCCGGTCTTGGCAATTATTACTTTCTACATCTATCCCTTCATCACAACGGTTTTCGTCTCTTTCACAAAAACAAAACCGCTGCGAAAGATTGGTCCCTTCATTGGGATCGAGAACTATACCTACGTTCTCAACGACGCGGAATTTTGGGGTTCTCTTCGTAACTCGCTGATCTACGCGGTCTGCGTTGTCCCTCTAATGGTGCTTCTCCCTCTTCTCCTTGCCCTCCTGGTCAAGTCCTATGTTCCGGGCATCGGATTCTTCCGCGCGCTCTACTACCTGCCTGCGGTTTCTTCGCTCGTCGTCATTTCCTTGGCTTGGCGCTACCTGCTCAATGAAAGAGGACCAGTAAACAACCTCTTGACCTCATGGGGAATGGATGCGGTCCCATTCCTCTCGAACCAATGGCTCATCCTCTTTTGCGCGATGCTCATTACCTTGTGGCAGGGCTTGCCCTACTACATGATTCTGTACTTGTCCGCTCTCGCGAACGTCGATAAGTCCCTCTACGAGGCTGCAGAACTCGACGGGGCGGGAAGTGTTCGTCGTTTCTTCACCGTCACTGTTCCGGGCGTCAAAGTCATGATGTTCTTGGTTGCGACACTCACAACCATCGGATGCCTCAAGATCTTCACCGAGGTCTACCTCCTTGGTGGAAGTGCCTCCCCGACAAAGACCTTGACCATGTACATCCGAGATTGGACCGATCCAACATACGGGTCTCTAGGCAAGGGCGATGCAGCCTCGGTTTGCCTCTTCCTCATCACTTTCGGATTCATCATTGCCTCCCAGAAACTCCAGAGGAAGGCTGAAGACCAATGAGCACCGCAGTTTCTTCAACCAGCCCAGCCACGGCCTCGTCAAAGTTTGCAAACTGGCGCAAAGCTCGCAAGCTCGAGCACCAATCGCGCAACGTCGCATCACGCCAGCTCAAAGGCTCTCGCCTCGTCCTGCGTTACATCACGCTGGTCGTCGTCGCGATCCTCATGGTGGGACCGCTTCTGCTTCCTCTCCTCGCGGCATTCAAAGCTCCGGGAGAGTCGGTTTTCGGCCAAGGCGCCACGATCTTCCCGCAGACATGGTCGCTTGCAGCGTTCACCACACTGTTTAAACAAACCGCGATCCTGCGTGCGATTGGCAACTCGGTCATCGTTGCAACGCTGACGGTCGTTTCAAATATCATCTTGTCCTGCTTGGGCGGATACATGCTCTCGCGACGGGGATGGACCGGTCGTAACATCATGTACTTCGTCGTGCTCTCGGCGATGATCTTCCCCTTCGAATCAATCATGCTGTCCCTCTACTCGATGATGGTGTCCATCGGCACGTACAAGACCCTGACCAGCGTGTGGATGGTCGCCATGATCGGCCCCTTCCAGATCCTGATGATGCGTGCAGCTTTCCTAGGGATCCCCGAAGAAATTGAAGATGCCGCACTGATTGACGGGGCAGGCGAATGGGAGCGTTTTTGGAGGATCTTCCTTCCTCAGGTTCGCGGGACTCTCACGGTCGTTGGACTGACCTCCTTCATCGGCGCCTGGTCCGATTTCCTCTTCCCGCTACTCATGCTGGTCGACAACGACAAGCACACTTTGATGCTGGAACTGACAGCCATTCAAAATTCCGCTCAGGGAACGACCTATCAACTGGTCTTGGCCGGAGCGGTCGTTGCACTGGTTCCTGTTGTCGTAGTCTTCGCCTTCTCGCAGAAG
>CAKAPY010000083.1 GCA_916719935.1 uncultured Actinomyces sp.
GGCCTTTTCTTTTACCCTTACGCAGTCTTTAGTCCTATGCGACATAGAAGCAACCAAAGCAACAAAACTAAGAAAACCACAGGTCAGAATAGCTTTGCTCTCCTAGCGACCATCTCATTCAGACTTTTCTCAGTAATTACCCATCTATTTGGTTGACTCATTATCTGCATCCGACAGAACATTTTATTTTTCCACACGTTATTCTGAATTTGCTCATATCCAATTTGCGAAATCTCGCACCTCGATTGGGGAGACCATTGCAGAATAAGGTTCAACTCATCGCCTATGCCGATCGTTTCGGTGGCAGCACTATTTCCGCCTTGACCGCCACGCTCCGCCAGCATTTTTCAGGAGTCTACGAAGGCGTTCACATCCTCCCCTTCTTCACGCCCTTCGATGGTGCAGACGCAGGTTTTGACCCAGTTGACCACACAAAGGTTGATCCGCGTCTTGGTTCTTGGGATGACGTAGCCGAGCTCTCAAGGACTCACGAAATCATGGTTGACACCATCGTCAATCACGTTTCATGGGAATCTGAGCAGTTCCAAGATGTCATGAAGAATGGCGAGGACAGCCCCTTCGCCCCGATGTTCCTGACCTTGTCCAGTGTCTTCCCCGAAGGTGTGACCGAAGAAGAACTCGCTGGTATCTATCGTCCTCGCCCAGGTCTTCCCCTCACCCACTACTCCTGGGGTGATAAGACCCGTCTGGTCTGGACGACCTTCACCCCACAGCAGGTTGATATCGATACCGATTCGAAGCAGGGTTGGGATTACCTGATGTCGATCCTTGACCAGCTCGGTGCAAGCCATGTTTCCTCGATCCGCCTTGATGCCGTCGGGTATGGAGCTAAGGAAGCACGCACATCCTGCTTCATGATCCCTAAGACCTTCCGCTTGATTGAACGCATCAAAGAAGAGGGCGCAAAGCGTGGTCTAGAAACTCTGATCGAGGTTCACTCCTACTACAAGAAGCAGATCGACATCGCCAGTAAGGTCGACCGCGTCTATGACTTCGCACTTCCCCCTCTCTTGCTCCACTCAATTTTCTCGGGAACAGTAGACTCACTTGAGCACTGGATCAATGTGCGTCCCAATAATGCTGTGACCGTACTGGACACGCACGATGGAATCGGCGTCATCGACATCGGTTCGGACCAGCTGGACCGTTCGCTCAAGGGTTTGGTTCCAGATCCCGACGTCGACCGCCTCGTCGAAACAATCCACGCAAACACCCACGGGGAATCGCGCGAAGCTACCGGTGCCGCGGCCTCGAACCTGGATCTCTACCAGGTCAACTCCACGTACTACTCCGCATTGGGATGCAACGACCAGCACTACCTCGCCACGCGAGCCGTTCAGTTCTTCCTACCCGGAATCCCCCAGGTCTACTACGTGGGTGCTCTTGCGGGTGCAAATGACATGGAGCTGCTCAAGCGCACCAACGTTGGTCGTGACATTAACCGTCACTACTACTCAGCACAAGAAGTTGAAGAGAACCTTCAGCGTCCCGTTGTTCAGGCCCTCAACGCACTGTGCGCATTCCGCAATACTCTTCCGGCCTTTGATGGCGACTTCTCTTACCAGCGAGATGGCGACGTACTCACGCTCACTTGGGAAGCTCAGGACGCCAGCGCGCAGTTGACTTTCAACCCCGCGACCCCCTCTGAGACCGGGTCTATTGCTTCCCTGACGTGGACCGACAGTGAAGGCCAACACCGCACTGACGACCTTCTTGCCCAGCCACCAGTTGCCCACATCTGACTAGCCATAAGGAGCCAAGATGAACAAGGTTTCTAGACAGCCAAGAGAAAACCGGGTCAACCTCATCCGCCTCAGTGTCGGTTTCACCGTCAGCGCGGTTGCCTGTGCGATCCCCTGGGTCGCTTTGACCTCCGTCATTTTGCCGGCAGTGCTTGAAGATATTAACGCGGCCGGAAAAGAATCAATGCTGGGCACCATCAACGCGGTTGGTTCGGTAGTTGCGCTTCTTGCAAACGTTATTTTCGGAACTTTCTCCGACCTGACGCGTTCGCGTTTCGGTAAGCGCACTCCCTGGATCATCATCGGTGGGCTGATTGCTGGTGGTGCGATGGCACTGCTTGCACTGAACCAACATTCATTCCCGATGATCCTCCTGCTGTGGTGCACGGCCCAGCTGGGATACAACGTTATGCTTGCCCCCTTTGTGGCAACAATGTCTGACCGCATTCCCGACGAGGTACGCGGAACGATTTCGGGCTTCTATGGGGCCGGAATCGCGGCAGGTCAAACCATCGGCAATCTGGTTGGAGCCCGCCTTCTCAAGGCGGACAATGGGCTCACTCACGGCTGGCTCCTGGGCGCCGCAGTCTTTGCCGCTATCGGTATCGTCACCGTGATCATCTGGCCACGTGAAGGGGACAATCGGGGTGAATCTGATGAGAGCTTCTCAGCAAAGCGCATCCTCGAATCCTTCCGCCCGCCGAAGAATGCACCTGATTTCTACTACGCACTTGTTGGCCGCACCCTGATGATGGGCGGCTACTGGATGATCAACACCTACCTGCTCTACATCGCTCAGGACTACATCTTCGCAGGTAATGCCAATGCAACGACGCTAGCAGCGGAGCTCATCGCCTCGATGGCAGTGATTACTCTGGCTGTCTCACTGGTCGCAGCACTGGGCGCTGGACCGATCACCGATCTCATCGGTCGCCGCAAGCTCCCGGTTGCCCTGGCCAGCGTCATGTTTGCGATTGGCTCCGCAATGCCGCTGATCTTCCACTCTGCGCTAGGTATGTACCTCTTTGCGGGAATCGCTGGCCTTGGGTACGGCGTGTACAACGCGATCGATCAGGCGCTCAACGTTTCGGTCCTTCCCAACCCCGACGAGGCCGGCAAAGACCTGGGAATCTTGAACCTGGCGAACACACTATCAATGGTTGTTGGTTCTTTGATGACCTCTGCGATCGTTGTGATTGTCAAGAACATGACCCATACATCAACAACGCCGACTTCGGCCTACACGGTCGTTTTCATCGTCGCGATCATCGTTGTTTTGATCGCCGCATGGCTCATCATGCGCATCAAGAAGGTCAAGTAAGCCTCAAACACAATTGCCCGGTGCGTCAGTTGCCTATTGAGCAACCGACGCGCCGGGCTATTTTATCGAGGCAGCGGTACCTTGAAAAACTCCTACTCCCCCACGCGAGCGTTCTGCGAGGCAAAGAGGCACATAGCAGCGGCGCTTGCAACGTTGAGGGACTCTGCCTGGCCGCTCATCGGAATCATTACCAGAGCATCACATGCGGCCATTTCTTCATCGCTCATTCCCTGAGCTTCATTTCCAAAGACCCACGCATGTGATTGGACAAGCCAGCCGCGCCCTTCAAGAGCTGCCTGAGACATCAGCTGACTCAAACTGTAGGCGCCTTGTGCACCAGAAGTCCCCAGGATTACGCAATGCTGATCGCGAAGGCGCTGGCAGGCCTCGTCAAAGGAGGAAAGGGGAAGGATAGGAAGGTGGAAAACTGAACCTGCGGAGGAACGAATAACCTTGGGGTTCGAGGCGTCGACGCTCCCCTTCACGGCGATGATTGCACGCGCGCCCATCGCGTCGGCGGTGCGCATGATTGTTCCCGCATTGCCGGGGTCCCTGCCCTGAGCAAGAACAACAACGCAGTCTCCTGCATGGATTTCAGGCAGTTCACTCTGGATCGCACCAGCGCGAGCAACCGCGCAAATTCCCTGGCTATCGCGGCTCAGTGCCTCAGAGACTTCGTCGGTGACCTCGTGGACCCAACGACACACTCTGCGCGCATCTTCAATAACATCGGGGTGCATCTGAGCGGCTAGTGCCGTGTAATAAACGTCTTCAACGAAGGAGGAACGGTGCCGGACCAGTTCGCGAACTGCCTGGGGTCCCTCAACAAGGATCTTTCCTTGCTTTGAGCGCGCCGAACGCCCGGCCAATGCCGCGACTTTCTTCACGCGATCAGCGCGAGGATTATCGAGGATGGACGGGCGTTCGGAAAAGCTGCTCACTGAATGCTCAGGCCTTGGGCGCGTTCACGTCGGCAGGCAGAGCCTTCTTTGCAACCTCAACAAGAGCGTTGAAGGTGGCGATATCATTGACGGCCAGCTCGGCGAGCATGCGGCGATCGACCTCAACACCGGCCAGGTTCAGGCCCTGGATGAAACGGTTGTAGGTCATGCCCTGTGCGCGGGAAGCAGCGTTGATGCGCTGGATCCACAGGCGACGGAAATCGCCCTTCTTCGCCTTGCGGTCACGGTAGGAGTACACGAATGAGTGCGTGACCTGTTCCTTGGCCTTGCGGTACATGCGCGAACGCTGGCCACGGTAGCCGGATGCCTGCTCGAGTACGGTGCGACGCTTCTTCTTGGCGTTAACAGAACGCTTAACACGTGCCATTTTCTAAATCTCCTTGTCGAAGGTGCCGGTCACTTGCCCAGCAGGGTACGGACGCGCTTGACGTCGGCGGTGGCCAGAACCTGATCCGAGGCCAGACGACGGGTCTTGCGGGAGGACTTGTGCTCGAGGAGGTGGCGTGCACCAGCCTGCTCGCGCATGATCTTGCCCTTTCCGGTGAGGCGGAAACGCTTCTTGGAACCGGAATGCGTCTTATTCTTCGGCATTATTTTGATCCTTCTTCTTCCGGACGGGGTTTAACCCCAACCTTCACTTCTTCTGTGCATCTGCCTCTTGCGAGGCCACACGAGCTTGGTCCTTACTGGCGCGTTCTGCGCGCTTACCGCGACGTTCTTCACGTTCAGCTTCGCGACGCTTGCGCTGCTCGTTGACCGCATCGGACTTGCGCTTCGTAGGCGCAAGAACCATGGTCATGTTGCGGCCGTCTTGGCGAGGCATCGATTCGACAGTGGCGAGTTCTCCAACTTCCTCAGCAAGACGCTGCAGGAGTCGGACGCCCGCTTCAGGTCGTGACTGTTCACGACCGCGGAACATAATCATGACCTTGACTTTGTCACCGGCGGAAAGGAAACGTTCAACGTGTCCCTTCTTCACCGAGAAGTCGTGGTCATCAATCTTCAGGCGGAAGCGAATCTCCTTGAGCTGCGTGTTCGCCTGATTACGGCGAGCGTCGCGAGCCTTCTGAGCCGCTTCATACTTGTATTTTCCGTAGTCCATGAGTTTTGCAACCGGCGGCTTAGCGTCGGGTGCAACCTCAACCAGGTCGAGGCCCGCTTCTTCGGCAAGACGCAGTGCGTCTTCCACGCGGACAACACCAACCTGTTCTCCTCCGGGTCCCACGAGACGTACCTCGGGAACTCGAATCCGCTCATTGATGCGAGGCTCGCTAATGAGTGGCTCCTTCCACAGTCGTATCCGTGACACGAAAAAGGCCTTCGTGCCACTGTGCGCACGAAGGCTTATCCCGGCAACAACATCCGTCCGGATGCTACCGTTTAACCCGATCCCCTGGCTCTACGTGGGCAACCCGAAAACTCGGGCGGGAATCAAGGTGGGAGAAACTCCGCTTGCACGAATCGGGGCGAAATCCCCGATTGGTCGCTAATATCTTAGCAAATTCATGCCCCAATGGCGATATTCGATTGATGGCAATGCGATGGAATGACTCACATCCCCACCCATCGAGGAACCCATTGAATCTGGTCTGTAACGGCGCGCAGCCTGGGAAGAGCACTGAGTCCTTCAATGACACCCTGGACTTTTTCTCGCAGCTCAGAGCGCGTAAGGTCACCTTCATTCCTACGCACCTTCGAGGCATCAATTTCAAGAATGATGCGGCAGAGTTCCTGGCCGGCATATTCCACATGGAGATCACTCACTGGCGAGAATTCCTGGCTCGCCTGCTCAAGTAGCAGATTCTTGAGGTCCCGATCTTTCCACGCTGGAAGCCAATGATCTCCCTGAGCCAGAGCCGCGGTTGCACTTCGAGGAACCACGATATCTGCACTGTGGGGGTCAAAGACAACGCGCCCTGCGCTTTCAACCAAAGCGACCAGTGCAACTCGCTTGAAAGGAAGTCCCATGGGACGCGAAGTCGGATCAAAATCCGAAAGTGATGCAGAAGAGCTAAACGCAGCAATTGCTGGGCCCGCGGAGGTTTCAATCACGAGAAACCCAGCCGGATCATGCCCCAACTCCCCCGCATGGACTCCAGTTACTCGAGGATCCTCTTCGACACGGATTGGAACAATCACACGCTCATCCTCAAGAGCATGGACCAGCTCTTCGAGTTGTTGCGCACTATCCTTAGGGCATTCAAGCGCATGCTGAGTTTTACTCAGAGCCTGCCCGTGATCATCTCGGTTGTGCGTAGCCATCGAAAGACGCTGCGCCAAACGGTTCTTCTGTTCGTCGCCAATTGCCTCGGTCATCAGCGCTTCCTAAACCAGGAGAAGGGACCGCGGCGGCCTCCCTTTCCATCCGCTTGAAT
>CAKAPY010000084.1 GCA_916719935.1 uncultured Actinomyces sp.
CGGGGCAGCTGACGGTTGTCGGTGACTCAGACCAGTCAATCTATGCTTTCCGCGGCGCAACGATTCGCAATATCGAAGAATTCGAGCGGGATTTCCCGGGTGCGCGGACCATTTTGCTCGAGCAAAACTATCGTTCGACCCAAAATATTTTGTCCGCTGCCAACGCTGTTATTGCTCGAAATGAAGGCCGTCGCGCAAAGAACCTGTGGACGGCATCGGGGGACGGCGCGCTGATTACGGTCGATGCGGCGGATTCGGATCGGGATGAAGCGCGTTTCATCGTTTCAGAGATGGAAAAGCTGTCGGCAGCCGGGACCCGCTGGGCAGATATCGCCGTCTTCTACCGGACGAACTCACAATCACGAGCAATCGAAGAACTGCTGGTTCGCCAAGGCATTCCCTACCGAGTTGTCGGGGGTACTCGCTTCTATGAACGCGCGGAAATTAAAGACGCTCTGGCCTACCTCCAGGTGATTTCAAACCCCGACGACACGGTTGCACTGCGGCGGATCATCAACACTCCTCGTCGTGGGATTGGCGCCAAGGCAGAGGCCGACCTCATTGCCCACAGCGATCGCTATGGGATTTCAATGGGCGCGGCCGCCAGGGATTGTTGGATTTCTCAGGGCCGAGGCCTCGGAGAAGCAGAAGGAACCGGCCTGACCTTGGCGGAACTTCCCAAGGAAGAAGTCGAGGAAGCACGAGGGGGAGTGGCCGGGCTCAGCCCTCGCGCGGCCTCGGCAATCGGTGATTTTTGGGGACTGATTGAAGCCATGCGGCGCGCCGAAGAAGCCGGTGCAAGCGCAGCGGAGATTCTCGAAGAAGTCCTTGATCGAACGGGATATCTTGCGACTTTGCGACGTTCCCAAGATCCGCAGGATGCCTCGCGAGTGGAAAACCTTGCCGAATTGCACGCGGTTGCGTTGGACTACGTGCAGACCAGCGGTGAGGTCGGCTTGGCAGGCTTCCTTGAGCGCGTTGCCCTGGTTGCTGACTCGGATCAACTTCCCGAGGAAGAAAGCGGGAGCGGGCAGGTCACTCTCATGACGGTTCACACCGCGAAGGGCCTTGAATTCCCGGTCGTCTTCGTGACCGGTATGGAGGATGGCACTTTCCCGCACCAACGCTCGCTGGGCGACCCCGAAGAATTGGCAGAAGAACGCCGGTTGGCCTATGTCGCCATCACTCGCGCCCGCAAGCAGCTTTACCTGACGCGTGCGGCTGTGCGAAGCGCGTGGGGAGCACCTCAGGAAATGCCTCCTTCGCGATTCTTGGATGACATTCCCGTCGAGCTCTTGGATATTCGTCGATCCTCAACCTCGATGGAACGCCTGCGCGGTGGATACGGCGGCGGTTCCGGATACGGTTCGGGTAGCTATGGCGGTTACTCGGGTTCCGGTTACGGCTCTTCCTATGGGGGCAGGTCTGGGGGCTATGGCTCAGACCACGCAGATTACGGATACTCGCGCCGTGATGACGATGGCGGTCCCGTCTTTGGTGGACGCAGTGGTGGATCCGGTAGCGGTGATGGCGGCCCGCTTGCCGGCCGAGGACTGGGCGGGAAACGCGGCGCGCCCGCAGCGCGAACTGCAGTTTCGCGGCCAACGGGCACAAGTGCTCCGAAAAACACGCTTAACCCAGAGGATGTGCGCGTGGGGGATCGCGTCCGTCACGCAACTTTGGGTGAAGGTACGGTCATCGGCCTCGAGGGAGCGGGGGAGCGCACCATTGCTCAAGTTGCCTTCGCATCGGCTGAAAAACGCCTGTTGCTGCGGATGGCCCCCATGGAAAAGATCTAGTCGCGGTAGGCTTAAGGAAGTTGCGCGCCACAGTTCACGTGGTAACCGCGCAAGGTAGCGCCTTCGGGCACAAAGTGAAGGGACACAATGGATCTCTACGAATACCAAGCACGGGAGTTATTCGCTGCTCACGGCGTCCCCGTACTTGCGGGAATCGTTGCACGCACCCCAGATGAGGCCTATGAGGCAGCGCAGAAGCTGCTGGCCGACAGTGACCTTCTGGTGGTCAAAGCTCAAGTGAAGATCGGCGGTCGAGGCAAGGCCGGTGGCGTGAAGCTGGCTCGCAGTGCAGGGGAAGCGCGCGAAAAAGCTGAAGCAATCTTGGGCATGGATATCAAGGGACACACCGTCCACTCGGTCCTCATCGCTGCGGGCGCGGATATCGCCGAAGAATTTTACTTCTCGATCCTGCTGGACCGCTCCGAGCGCCGCGAGCTAGCACTGTGCTCGGCGCAGGGTGGCATGGATATTGAAACCTTGGCACGCGAACACCCCGAGGCCTTGGCTCGCGTTGGCCTGGACCCCAAGGTGGGCATTGATGAAGACGTTGCCGCCCAGATCTTGGGCGAGGCCGGCTTCAACCGTTCGCACATCGAGAAGCTTGCCCCCGTTTTGGTCAAGCTTTGGGATACCTACCGGGGCGAAGATGCCACCCTGGTTGAGGTCAACCCCTTGGTTCTGACCGAGCAGGGCGATGTTCTGGCGCTGGATGGCAAGGTGTCGCTGGACAACAATGCTGCTTTCCGTCATCCCGAACATGCGGCCTTTGCCGATAAGTCCGCGCAGGATCCGCGCGAGGCCATGGCGAAGGAAGCCGGACTGAACTACGTGCGCTTGGAAGGTCAAGTAGGCGTGATCGGTAACGGTGCTGGCCTGGTTATGTCGACATTGGACGTTGTGGCACTGGCCGGCGAAGAGTGGGGAGTGAAGCCCGCGAACTTCCTGGACATCGGTGGCGGTGCCTCTGCAGAAGTTATGGCCAAGGGCTTGGACGTCATCCTTGGTGATGATCAGGTTCGCTCTGTCTTCGTCAATGTTTTCGGCGGAATTACCGCATGCGATCAGGTTGCTCGTGGCATCGTCGGTGCCTTGGAGACCTTGGGAGATACTGCTTCCAAGCCTCTGGTGGTGCGCTTGGATGGCAACAAGGTTGAGGAAGGCCGCGCGATCTTGCGCGAGGCCGCACACCCCCTGGTTCACATGGAAGAAACGATGGATGGCGCAGCACGCCGCGCCGCCGAACTGGCCGCGAACGCCTGAGACGGGACGGGACTGAAAACTCATGAGTATTTTTATTGATTCCACTTCGCGCGTCATTGTTCAGGGAATGACCGGCTCAGAAGGCCAAAAGCACACGACCCGCATGCTGGCAGCCGGCACAAACATTGTCGGCGGCGTGAACCCGCGCAAGGCCGGCACTTCGGTGACCTTCCACGTTGAGCCTTACGGCCCGGGTGCTGAAAACCGCGCTGCCGGTGACGTTGAGGTTCCCGTGTTTGGAAGCGTTGCACAGGCCCGCGAGGAAACCGGCGCGAATGTTTCGGTTGTTTTCGTGCCTCCGGCATTCGCTAAGGGCGCTGCCATCGAAGCCATTGATGCCGGAATCGAAACCCTGGTCGTCATTACCGAAGGTATCCCCGTTCAAGATTCGACCGAATTCGTTGACTACGCACTTGAGCGTGGGGTCCGCCTGATCGGCCCGAACTGCCCCGGAATCATCAGCCCCGGACAATCTAATGTGGGCATTACCCCCGCAGATATTACGGGGCCCGGTCGACTGGGCTTGGTCTCTAAGTCGGGTACTTTGACCTACCAGCTCATGTACGAGCTGCGCGACTTGGGCTTTACCACCTGCATTGGTATTGGCGGTGACCCGGTTGTGGGGACCACCCACATCGATGCGCTGGAAGCTTTCGAAAACGACCCCGATACCGACCTGGTTGTCATGATCGGTGAGATCGGTGGCGACGCCGAAGAACGCGCCGCAGCGTGGATCTCCGAGCACATGACCAAGCCGGTCGTCGCCTACATTGCAGGTTTCACTGCCCCCGAAGGCAAGACCATGGGCCACGCGGGCGCGATCGTGTCGGGAAGTTCTGGCACGGCCTCGGCAAAGGCGAAGGCGCTGGAAGCGGTTGGCGTGAAGGTTGGTCGAACCCCCTCGCAGACTGCGATTTTGGCACGTGAGGCGCTGGCTGCTCGATGAGTGAGGATCCCACCGCGCGTACGACGGTCACAACAGTTTCCGCCCGCCCGACCATCCGCGTTGCCCTTCCACAGGGATGGGCGCGCTCGATGCTGTCCGGGATCGAGGCGGCTCTGCTGGGTTGGGCGCTGGTCGTTGTCCCGACTCTGATCGCCTACGCCGCGGTGTCCTCTAACCAGTGGATGGTGTCCACCACCTGGGAGGACGCCTTCCACTTTGCCTCTGACCTGTGGGGCGCCTCGCTTGGAGCGCGAGTGGTCTCTGGGGACGTTTCCTATCGCGCAGTGCCCCTGCTGTTTGTGCTGCTTCTGATTGGCCTGACCAAGCTGCTTTTGCTGCAAGGACGGCGTTTTTCCCCTGCGTCGCAATGGATGGCAATTCCAGGTTTCACCGTGACCGCGCTGCTTTTGGCCGGTGGAATTGGTACGCATGTGAGTGTGTGGGGCGCGCTTCCCCTGGCCATCATGATCCCCTTGATTGCGGCAGCCTGGGAGGTCGCTCTTGCGCCAAAGAATCTTGAGCTCCGCTTTGAGCTTCCGAGGTGGGTCAGCATTGGAGTGCGCACGGGCTGGCGCGCATCGTGGGCTCTGGCGGTTTATGGCGGACTTTTCCTGCTGCTTTCGGTGACCCAGTCGTGGTCACAGATCCGTGGGATCGACCAGCTTTTACTGTCGACCTCGGCGGTTGATTCGATCATGATCGTTGTCGCGCAGCTGCTATTCATTCCCAACGCGATTGTCTGGGCACTGTCCTGGCTTTCCGGTCCCGGTTTTTACCTTGGTAGCGACGCCTTGCATTCGCCGACTTCTGCCCCTGTTGGGCCGATCCCGGCGATCCCGCTGTTTGGTGCGACCCCCGCAAGTGCCCCCGGCAACTGGGTAGTCCTTGCGCTAATCGTATTTGGCGTAGCGCTTGGCGTGTACCTGCGTCTGCGCAAGGGCAGTGAATCGCTTCTTGATGACCTCTACCAAGGCGCTATCGCCGCTGTGGTGATCGCAGCCGTTTACTTGGCGACTTCCTTGGCTTCGGCCTTGGTTTTGGGAAATGGACGCTTGGCTTTCTTGGGGCCGCGAATGTCGCTTTCCGCGCTGTGTCTTTTTGCCGAGGTAGCGCTTGGGATCCTGCTGACCGTGGCGCTTTCACACCCGGTGAGCGTGGCGTGGGCGCGTGAGCTTGTGGGCGCTGGGAAAGCGCGGGTCCATGAGCGTCGCCATCACGAGGCCACAGCTGGGGAAGTAGCGCCCGTGGAGCTGGCCCCCGAGATGCCGAGCGAAGACGTACCCGTCGAGGAAACTCAGCCAGCGCAGGAGCCCGCTGAAGACGCCGATGTGGCTCAGGCCTCGGAAGAAGAGGACGCTCCCAGCAACTAAACCAACCTGGTGTGGGGGAGTGCTCGCTGCTTGGCCTCGTCGAAGAGGCTACGAAGCAGGTAGCATGGTGGGGTGACTTCAGCTGATCTTCATCCCGTCCTTGTTGTCGATTTTGGCGCGCAGTACGCCCAGCTCATTGCTCGTCGCGTGCGCGAAGCCAGCGTCTATTCGGAAATCGTCCCGCACACCATGCCGGTCGCCGAAATGCTTGCGAAAGAGCCCGCGGCAATTATCTTGTCCGGTGGCCCCTCATCCGTGTACGAAGAGGGTGCTCCTTCCATTGATCCCGCTATTTTCCAGGCCGGAGTTCCGGTCTTGGGAATCTGCTACGGCTTCCAGACCATGGCCCACGCGCTGGGTGGAACCGTGGGACGCACCGGCACCCGCGAGTACGGACACACCGACGCCTCCGTTTCTGAGCAATCCTGCCTTTTCGATGGGACTCCCGAAGATCAGGTCGTGTGGATGAGCCACGGCGACGCCGTTCAGGGCGCACCCGAAGGCTTTACCGTCACCGCATCGACTGCAGAGACCCCGGTCGCGGCTTTCGAATGCGCTGAGCGTCGCCTCTACGGCCTGCAGTGGCACCCCGAGGTCGGCCACTCGCAGTTCGGCCAGGATGCTTTGAAGAACTTCCTCTACAAGGGTGCGGGAATTGAGCCCACGTGGACGCCGGGCTCGATCGTTGACGAGCAGGTCGCGAAGATTCGCGAGCAGATCGGTGACGCGCAGGTGATTTGTGCGCTTTCCGGTGGTGTGGATTCCTCCGTGGCCGCGGCCCTGGTTCACAAGGCTGTCGGCGATCAGCTCACCTGCTTCTTCATCGACCACGGCCTGCTGCGTGCGGGCGAGCGCGAGCAGGTCGAAAACGACTATGCGCGCGGCATGGGTATCCGCGTTATCACGTGCGACGAGTCCGAACGCTTCTTGTCCGCTCTGGCCGGCGTTACTGATCCTGAGACCAAGCGCAAGATCATTGGTCGCGAATTCATTCGCTCTTTCGAGGCCGCCCAGA
>CAKAPY010000085.1 GCA_916719935.1 uncultured Actinomyces sp.
CGATGATTCAGCGTCATCTCCTTCCCGTATTACTCTCGTGGATTGCCGATGGCGCAAACCCCGATATGGGCTTGCTTAATTTCAGGGTTCTTTCCGATGAGATTGGTGATTCTCATTGGTATTTGGCGCTTCTACGCGATAGTGATTATGCGGCCTCGCAGCTGTGTCGAGTTCTTTCCGCATCCGCTTGGATTGGTTCCTTAATCCGTCTTTTCCCCGAGGCCGTCTCTTGGCTTGATTCAGCTGAATTGCTTGCGACACCTTCATTCGAGGTCCTTTCCCGCCAAATGCGTTCGGTTGCGGGAAGGGCGGGGAACCTTGACGAGGCGATTGAGAAGATTCGCCTTATTCGCACGCGTGAAGTTTTGCGTATTGCACTTCGCGAGGCCACAGGTTCAAAAGAAGGCGTAGGTAGTGACCTTTGCGTGGTTGCTGATGCGTGTGTACTCTCGGCGCTCGAAACCTTTGATATTTTCGACGACAGTAAAGAGCACATTCCCGATATGCACATCGAACTGTGCGCTTTGGGTAGTTATGGGGCGCGGGAGCTGTCCTATACATCTGATTTGGATGTTCTTGCCGTCGTTGCTGATAGCTGTGACGCCAGCGCTTTACGGTGTGCGCATGATCGAATTACGCGGCTTAAGCAGTTGCTTTCTACATCAAGCCGAGCCCTGCCTGTAGCTTTGGACTTTGCTCTACGTCCCGAGGGTAAAAACGGAGCCTTAGTGCGCACTCTCGACTCCTATACGGAGTATTACGAACGTTGGGCGCACGTGTGGGAGAAACAAATGCTCGTTCGTCTGCGCCCGCTTGGTAGCGGGAGCAGCGCAGATGCGCTGTATCAATTTGCGCAAGGATATTGTTTCCGCTCACCTTTGAGTGACGAAGAAACCCGTGATATTCAATTAATGAAGGTCCGTGTCGAACGAGAAAGAATTCCCGGAGGCGTTGACCCGCGGATGCACATCAAACTCGGCCCCGGAGGTCTTTCCGATATCCAATGGCTTGTCGAACTTCTGCAATTACAGTCGGGGAGTGAGTACGACCACCTACGTACGTCCTCTACAAGACAAGCTTTGCTGGAACTACACCACAGCGGAAAACTCACTCAAGGCGACTACCAACGTGCGGCCTCGACTTGGGAATTTGGGCAAGAACTGAGGCGTGCCCGGGTTATAGCGGCAGGTCCTTCGGCCTCGAAAAACGATGTTATTCCCTCAAATAGTGAGCAACTTGTTGCGATGGCTATGCTCATGGGTTATTCGCGCGATGAGCGTGAAGAAATGACGACGAAATGGCTGACCTCCTCACGTAAAATGCGGGAGGTATTTGAGAAACTGTTTTGGAATATCTCGTGAAACATAGGCGTAGCAGCAGGGGAATGGTATGAAACTTGCATTAATTAGGCATGGACAAACTTCAGCAAACATTACAGCCTCTTTGGATACTCGCCTCCCGGGCTTGCCGCTGACTGAACTCGGGCTTTCGCAGGCCGAGAGCCTGAAAGAACGTTTTGTACGAGAAGTGGCAGGGCAATTGGATGCCCTCACTGTCTCTGCGATGAAACGCACCCAGCAGACGGCGGCACCGTTGTGTGAACTTTTCGGGGTAAAACCAGTAGTGACGGCACAGATTCGTGAAGTGAGTGCCGGCGATTTTGAGATGTCATGCGATCCCGTCGCAATCAGGATTTATGTGGAAGCCTGCGCAGCGTGGATGCACGGAGATTTTTCGCATCGTATGCCCGGCGCTGAGGATGGTTACGAGTTTCTCGGGCGGGTCATCCCCGAAATTCAAGCCGTGATGGAACGTGCTTACCGCGCTGCGGGTGATGAGGGGATTGGAGCGCTTGTTGTTCACGGAGGTCTGATCCGTGTGATTTCTGCGTATCTCAGCGAGGATATTCGCCGGGAAATTCCGCTTACCCGCTTTATGTCAAACACCGGAATCGTGGTGTTTAACGTTGATATCGAAGAGATTCGCGCCCTCAGTAGTGATGGGAGTTTTGCTTCTCTTTGTGCGCTCAGTTGGGACGGAGATCAACTTTGCGGTGACTGAGGCTTTGCTTCGGTCTGCGGCGGATCGAAAGTGCGAACCTCATAGGGAAAGTTTCGATACTTGAGGTAATCGATGAGGAACTGCCGGTGCGCTTCGCATGAAAGCCATTTCTTAGTCCGACCGGTATGAATCTTTGGATTCGACCATTCGATGATGAAAACCGCTGAAGTTTCGCATTCTCTTGCAGAGCATACGCAGTGCTCGATACCGCGTCCTAAAGACATGTTCCCTCCTAGAAGAACCAAGTCAATGCTCGAATTTTCTGCGAACATTCACCGTGCTGGCGAGATGCATTGTCCCATAAAACGCGCGCCCGGTGGGGAAGTGAGGGTATGAGCTGTAAACTGGCACAGTATTAATCCAGCCCAAAAGGGAGAAGTAATGTCGGGACACTCTAAGTGGGCGACTACCAAGCACAAGAAGGCGGCGATTGACGCCAAGCGCGGTAAGCTCTTCGCACGACTGATTAAGAATATTGAAGTTGCTGCTCGTACCGGTGGTGGTGACCCCGCCGGAAATCCCACCCTCTTTGATGCTATTCAGAAGGCAAAGAAGAACTCTGTTCCCGCAGATAACATCGATCGCGCCGTCAAGCGTGGTTCGGGTGCAGAAGCCGGTGGCGCAAATTACGAAACCATTATGTACGAAGGTTACGGCCCCAATGGTGTCGCCTTCTTGGTTGAGTGTTTGACTGACAACCGTAATCGTGCTGCATCCGATGTTCGTCTGGGATTCACCCGTCACGGCGGCTCGCTAGCCGATCCAGGTTCGGTTGCCTACCTGTTCTCGAGGCGTGGTGTCATTGAGGTGCCCGCTGCAGATGGTGTAGACGAAGACTCCATCATGGAAGCCGTTCTTGACGCCGGCGCCGAAGAAGTTGAAGACCTCGGCGAGGGCTTCGTTATTGAGTGCGAGCCCAGCGATGTCGTTGCAGTCCGCAAGGCGCTGCAAGAAGCGGGTATCGACTATGACTCGGCGGAAGTGCAATTCGTCGCTTCCACCGAAGTTGAACTCGATCTTGAAGGTGCGCTTAAGGTCAATAAACTCATTGACGCACTTGAAGATTCTGACGATGTGCAGAACATCTATACCAATATGTCTCTTTCCGATGAGGTACAGGCCCAGCTGGAAGAAGAGGAGTGAGTGATGACTGACCAGACGGCAACTCGCGAGGTTGGAACCCCTCAGGTCAAGCGCGGAATGGCCCAGATGCTCAAGGGCGGTGTCATCATGGATGTCGTCACTCCTGAGCAAGCGAAGATCGCCGAGGACGCGGGCGCCGTTGCAGTTATGGCACTCGAGCGTGTCCCTGCGGATATTCGCGCGCAGGGTGGCGTTGCTCGCATGTCAGATCCTGATCTGATTGACGGCATTATCAACGCTGTCTCCATTCCGGTTATGGCAAAGGCTCGCATCGGTCACTTTGTTGAAGCACAGGTTCTGCAGTCCCTTGGCGTCGACTACATTGATGAGTCCGAGGTGCTGACCCCCGCCGACTACAGCCATCACATCGATAAGTGGAACTTCACTGTCCCCTTCGTCTGTGGTGCGACCAACCTCGGTGAGGCGCTGCGCCGTATCAACGAGGGCGCGGCCATGATCCGTTCTAAGGGAGAGGCCGGCACCGGTGACGTCTCCAACGCGACCACGCACATGCGTAAGATCCGCGACGAGATTCGTCGTTTGACCTCCCTGCCCGAGGACGAGCTCTACGTTGCGGCCAAGGAACTTCAGGCACCCTACGAGCTCGTTACTGAGGTCGCTCGGGAGGGACGCCTCCCCGTCGTGCTCTTCACGGCTGGCGGCATTGCCACCCCCGCTGACGCTGCCATGATGATGCAGCTTGGCGCCGAGGGCGTCTTTGTCGGCTCCGGCATTTTCAAGTCGGGTGATCCCGCGAAGCGTGCGGCCGCTATCGTTAAGGCAACGACTTTCTACGATGATCCTTCGGTTATTGCGGAAGTTTCGCGTGGGCTTGGCGAAGCAATGGTTGGCATTAATGTTGACGACCTTCCCGTTGACCACCGATTGGCTGAACGCGGATGGTAAATATTGGCATTCTCGCCCTTCAGGGCGATGTCGCCGAACATGTGCGGGCGCTGGAAGAATCCGGCGCCCGCGCTGTCCTAGTGCGACGTAGCGAGGAACTCGCGTCAGTTGACGGTTTGGTCATTCCTGGCGGCGAATCGACAACAATGTCCAATCTGCTGCTTTCATTCGGTATTTTTGATCAGCTAGCTGAGCAGATATCAAACGGAATGCCGGTGTATGGGACATGCGCGGGAATGATCATGCTCGCGACGACGATTCTTGATGGCAGGGATGACCAGCGTTCATTTGGTGCCATCGACATGGTTGTGCGCCGGAATGCCTTTGGCCGTCAGGTGGACTCTTACGAAGAAGAGCTTGATATCAAAGGTATCGAGGGGAAGCCTTTCCCCGCCGTCTTTATTAGGGCGCCTTGGGTTGAGTCAGTGGGTGAGTCTGTGGACGTGCTCGCGCGCGCCGGAAATACTCCCGATGGGCCTATTGTTGCAGTCCGCAGTGGTCAGGCACTTGCAACCTCCTTCCACCCGGAGATCGGCACGGACTGGCGCTTCCACGAGCTCTTTACACGGATGGTTCAGCGAGAATCTTAATCATGCGAGTTTTGGGAATTGACCCGGGTATTACACGCTGCGGCTTGGGCGTTGTTGACGTCGATCCCTCTCGGCGTGCGTCGATGGTTTTTGTCGGAGTTGCCCGGTCTTCAACCGAACTAGCCCAGCATTTTCGCTTAGCCAAGATCGCTGATGCAATTGACCATGTGATCTCCCTTTACGAGCCCGAGGTTGTTGCCATCGAGCAGGTTTTCGCTCAGGACAATCTTCGTTCGGTTTCGACGACTATGCAGGTTATGGGAGTTGCACTCGCTGCTGCGGGACGGGCTGGACTCCCCATGGCAATACATACCCCTTCAGAAGTAAAAAGCGCAGTGACGGGGAATGGCAATGCTGATAAGGCGCAGGTGCAGCACATGGTTGCTCGTATTCTGGGATTAGATAAACCCCCGAAGCCCGCTGATGCCGCTGACTCATTAGCGATCGCAATCTGCCATGCATGGCGAGGGACTGGACTGCTTGGAGCTCGGGGAGACTCTACAGTTGCCGTTTCTCAGTCAGGAAAGCTTTCGGCTAGGGGGCGCCTGACTCCAGCACAACAAATGTGGGCAGAGGCTCAAGCTGCGCAGCGCCGAACCGGCGCGGTCGACCCCCGTCGTCGACGTAGCTAGGGTATCGTACGTATGTTCGGTCCCATCAAGAGCATTGTTGAGGAGAAAGCATGATTTCCCGAGTTCTCGGCAGCATCGCACGCATCGGTGTGGGTGACGTCGTTGTTGTCCACGGAGGCATCGGCTTTCAGGTTTTCGTCACTCCACCTTTTGCTAGTGAGCTCCACAAAGGTGATGATGTTGAGCTCTATACACATCTGATTGTTCGTGAAGATTCTTTAACACTCTATGGGTTCAAGACTGAAGAAGAGCGCGAAGTATTCGAAATTCTGATGTCAGTCAGCGGTATCGGCCCCAGGATTGGCCTAGCAGCTCTTTCTGTTTTCACACCGAATGATCTGCGGCGGGCTGTGGCAGATCAAGATACCGCGGCTTTGGCTAGGATTCCTGGGGTCGGTAAGAAAGTTGCCTCGCGCATGCTTGTGGAGCTGGGCGATAAGCTCGGACTCCCGGCTGAACTTCCCCAGGCCTCGGCACCGATGTCGGGAGCAGTCGAGGCAGAGGTGAAGGCAGCGTTGATTGGCTTGGGATGGAATGACGCAAAGGCAGATGCTGCGCTGACAGAGCTAGGCGGAAATGATCTTAACGCTTCAGATCTTCTACGTGCGGCATTGATTAAGCTGGGAGGCGCAAATGGTCGATGAGTTCGAGGCCTCCGTCAATATCGTTGCCCCAGACGCGGGAGAACTTGAGAGGGCGGCCGAGGCTGCGCTCCGCCCCAAGCGTTTGAGTGAATTTGTTGGCCAGAAGGTTGTCCGTGATCAGCTTCAGTTAGTGCTGGATGCTGCGCGGGCTCGTGGCGCGAGCGCCGATCACGTACTACTTGCGGGTCCTCCTGGACTGGGCAAGACGACACTGGCAATGATCATTGCTGCTGAAATGGGGACATCTTTGCGCCTCACTTCAGGACCGGCGATTCAGCATGCTGGTGATTTAGCGGCAATTT
>CAKAPY010000086.1 GCA_916719935.1 uncultured Actinomyces sp.
AATGCCTCGGCCTATATTGCGAAACTCGATGAGGTTGACCGTGAGGTTTCGCAGACGATCGCGGGCATTAATCCACTCGATCGAAAGCTAGTCACTACACACGATGCCTATGCCTATCTTGCGCGCGCCTATGACTTTGAAATCGCTGGTTACCTGAGTGCTCAGGACGGAAGCGAGGCTTCGATTGCAGATCGTAAACGCATTGCTGAAACCTTGAAGAACATGAAAATTTCCGCGGTTTTCTTGGAACCGCAAAAGCGCAACCGTCACCCTGTGATCGCACAAGTTGCGGAAGAAAACGGTGTTCGAGTCTGCGGGCTGTATGGCGACACTTTGGATGATGATGCGTCGACGTATATCGACATGATGAAAGCGAATGCTCGCTCACTGTCGCTGTGTTTAGGAAAGGATCACACATGATGAAGAGCATGAGAACCATAAATATGGCGCGGGGTTTCTCAGCGCTTTTTGTCGGTATTGCTATAAGTGTCGCTGTTCTACTACCGGCATTTGCGGATGATCCTCTCACCCAGCACGTCGATTCCTCAGAACAGGTGGTGCGCGAAGAAACCACAATTGAACGCGGTCACGTTGACTTGGGTCCAAAGATTGTTGATTCAAAGCCGGAGATTCTGGCACGTGATGACTCAGGAGATACGCCGGTCTGGCGTCCTTTGCACACTCTTGTCTTTCGCGTGAACGATTCTGGCAAGCTTCAGGTTCCCTCAGACCCCAGCTATTCATTCCTGCACGCACACGAGGGGGAGTCATACTGGGTTATTCCCCAGACTCAAAACCCTCGCGTTGTTTGGCTGGGATGGAACACTCAAGACCCGGAACTCATTAAGGTCATGGGCAGCGGTGCGACGATGACTCTGGGGAACCTTCAGGGACCCGGTAAAGCCTGGCTTTTCCTGCAAGATGGGGCTTTCGGGGCACCGACAGTCTTGTATGACTCGTCTACTTCCTCCCAATCAGATATCTGGGTTGAAGCCAATACACACGTTCACGCAAATTGGGCGTTTTCTGCTCCGGGAGCTTACGCACTTAGCGTGCGCTGGTGCTTTGGGGACAAAGAAACACCGCAATGTGTTTCGGATACTCTCCGATTCGTTGTTGGCGATGGGGCAAAGGTTGAAGAAGCCCGCGCACTCACGCCAAACGCGCTCGCGGCCTCGTCGAAAGAGGGGACGGACACTGCCAAGCCGAAGGTGCCGAGTGAACAAGGCGGAAATAGTGAGTATTTGATCTATGGAGTGATCTGTCTGGCTTTGGGCGTGCTTGCCTTTATCGTCGTTTCCCATCGAACAAAGAAGTCGAAAAAGCAGATTGAGGAAGCACGCGAGGATGTTCTTCGTGATTTTGGCGCGGAAAGTGATATCTGATGGATACTGAGAATTCGGTTTCAGCGCTCGATATCTGTGACTTGGACGTGTCCTACCCTGGGCGTGAGGTACTCAAATCTGTCTCGCTTACTGTTGCTCCCGGTGAGTTCTGTGCGCTCATCGGTCCCAATGGTGCTGGAAAGACGACTCTCTTGCGCGCAATACTCGGCGTGATTCCTTCTCGCTCGACTCACATCACGTCAATGGGCCTCCCGCTTCAGCCTCGATCAGTCGGTTATGTTCCGCAGCGTCATGAGTTTGCCTGGGATTTTCCTATCAGCATCCGTCAGGCGGTTCTCAGCGCGCGAGCCCGCCGGATTGGATGGGGGCGTAGGGCTAAGATCGATGACCATCGCGCCGTCGAAGAGGCACTGCATCAGGTTGGTCTAGCGCAGCTTGGAGATCGAGTGATCGGGGAGCTTTCGGGTGGCCAACGCCAGCGTGTGCTGGTTGCCAGGGCTCTTGCTTTACGCCCGCAATTGCTTCTATTGGATGAACCCTTTACTGGACTGGATATGCCGACTCAAGAAAGCCTGATGGACGTCTTCCGAAGGCTCGCTCTCAGTGGTTGTGCCATCCTCATGACAACCCACGACATTCTCGGGGCCATTGATGCCTGTGATCGACTGTTCTTGCTGAACTCGACTGTTGTCGCCTCAGGGAAGCCAGAAGAAATTCGCGACCCTCAGGTGTGGATGCGCACCTTTGATATTCGCCCGTCGAATCCGTTGCTCAAGGTCCTTGGGGTGATCTAAATGCTGAGTATCATTGACTTTCTTCGTGATCTGACGAATCCAGCATTGGCATTCTTACCCCGTGCGATTCTTGTCACCTGCGTTGCAGCCTGCGTATGCGCAGTTGTTGGCTGTCATGTTGTCCTGCGCGGGATGTCTTTCATTGGAGATGCCGTTGCTCACTCGGTTTTCCCCGGTCTTGCAATCGCTTTTGTATGTTCGGGATCCTTGGTATTGGGAGGAACGCTCGCAGGTGTGGGTACTGCTGTGCTCGTTGCACTCCTTTCCCAAAATAGGCGTTTGAAGGAAGACTCAATCATTGGTGTTCTTTTCGTTGGGGCCTTTGGTTTGGGACTGGTCATCATCTCGTGGGCGCCGGGATACGCGGGTTCTCTTCAAGACTTCCTCTTTGGCTCGCTGACAGGCATCCCTGCTTCTGAGGTACCTTTCGTCCTTCTTGCATCTGCACTGATCATTGGGGTCTTTGCCTTCTTTCACAAAGAGGTCGTTGCGGTGAGTCTTGATCGAGAAAGCGCTCGAGTCGCCGGATTGCCGGTGATGGCTCTGGATCTTTTGGTCTATATCAGTGTTGCCGGTGCTGTCGTGATCTCCGTCCAGATCATTGGCAACATTTTGGTTCTTGCCCTGCTCCTTACCCCCGCCGCAAGTGCTCGGCTTTTAACAAATTCACTGGGAGCAATGATCGGAACTTCTCTCGTCATCGGTGTACTGAGTTCTCTGTGTGGTATTTACCTCTCCTGGTCTTTGGATCTTCCGGCGGGAGCATCAATTGTCTGCGTTGTTACGCTCGTTTTTATTGCTGCGTGGGTGTATCGATCCTGGCGAGCCCGTTTCGCATAGTGGAAAAGTATTGCTCGGCTCCTGAGACGTCACTAGGTTTGGGCCTGTATTAGGGAAGGAAACGTTTACATGAGCACGGCAGCATCTCCTGCGAAACGTCGCACGCGCGACACATGGACCAGCCAAACTGGCTTTTTAATGGCGGCTATCGGTTCCGCGATCGGCTTGGGTAATATCTGGCGATTCCCAGGTGTTGCATACACCAATGGCGGGGGAGCATTCCTCGTTCCCTATCTCGTTGCTCTGCTTTTCGCCGGTATCCCGATCCTTTGGCTCGAGTACGCCGTTGGCCATAAGTTCCGTGGAACCCCTCCCTGGGCCTTCCGCCGCATGAACGCCAAGGGAGAGCTCCTTGGCTGGATGTGTGTCTTCATTTGCTTCGTGATTATTACCTACTACGCCGCAGTTGTTGCGTGGTCGGGAAGCTACGTCGTCTATTCGATTACCGAGGCCTGGGGTGAGGATTCACAGACATTCTTCCTTTCTTCTTTCCTGGGAACCGTCGGTTCTGATGAATTCTCGTGGACTCCGGTAGCGGCAGTTGCTATCCCGCTTGTCTTGGTATGGGCCTGCATTTTGCTCATCGCCTCTTTTGGCATCGCACGAGGGGTTGAGAAGGCCAATAAGATTTTTCTTCCTCTTCTGGTTGTCCTCTTCCTCGCTCTTGTTGTGCGTGCGCTCTTCCTGCCCGGTGCATTGGAAGGCTTGAGTGCTTTCTTCACACCAAATTGGAGTTCCCTCGCTCAACCCAAGGTATGGCTCGCAGCATTCGCTCAGATCTTCTTCTCGCTCTCGGTTGGCTTTGGAATCATGCTGACTTACGCCTCGTACCTCCACAAGAAGTCGAATGTTACCGGAACTGCTTTGGTCGCTGGCTTTGCTAATTCGTCCTTCGAAATTCTTGCTGGTATTGGTGTGTTCTCGGCACTGGGATTCATGGCGCATTCGCAAGGAATCGCTGTTTCTGAGTTGAAGGGACTGACCGGTCCGATTCTTTCCTTCGTGACCTTCCCGAAGATTATTTCGATGATGCCGGGTGGTCCGCTTTTCGGAGTCCTCTTCTTCTCTTCGCTTGTCCTCGCAGGCATCACCTCTCTGCTCTCGCTCTTGCAAGTGGTTTCTGGTGCAGTTCAAGATAAGTTCGCCTTGACCCCTGCGAAGGCTTCTCTTGTCGTGGGAATTCCAACAACGATCATTTCTTTGGCGCTTTTTGCGACTCGTTCTGGTCTGAATACCTTGGATATCGTTGATAACTTCATCAATAATGTGGGAGTTGTTGGTTGTTCGATTGCCATGGCGCTCTACGCCGCACTCGTGCGCCCCAGGCTTCGGGGTCTGCGTAAGCACCTTAACTCTGTTTCGGCACCTTCGATTCCTCCCGTATGGGACTACCTCGTTGGTATCGTTATTCCTCTGGTGCTGGCATTCATGCTGGTGACCTCGGTGATTTCAAGTATCAGTGAAGGATACGGCGGCTATGCCGGGTATCTTGTCAACATCTTCGGCTGGGGATCTGTTGGTTTCGCGCTCCTCGCATCCGCAATCGTTACCCTGATGCCCTGGTCGCATCCTCAGCGCTCAAGCACGTCGTCAACATCTAAGGAGATCGCATGACCCCCGCTGCTATCATCATGATGATTGTGACGATCCTTCTGGTATGGGGAGGGCTTGTCGCATCCATGGTTATGCTCAGAATCCTGCCAACTCCGGATGGCGATGAGGAGCATGAAACTCTTGCTTCGCAAAAGACCGAAGTTCCGACACGATAGGGGAAGATGTGCGCCTCGTCGCCTTTGATCTTGATGACACCCTGGCACCGTCGAAGTCTGCACTTCCGGAGTCGATGGCCGATCAACTTCGTGCACTGCTCGACTGCGTCCCAGTGTGCGTGATCTCTGGCGGAGAGTTTGGACAGTTTCGCACCCAGCTACTGGACAACCTCGGCGCTTCTTCTTCTGAATTGAAGAACTTGCATCTCATGCCCACCTGCGGGACGCGCTACTACCGTTGGGATGAGCAGGATGCTCAGTGGGAACAGGTCTATGCCAATGACCTGACTCCAGAGCAGCGTGAGCGCGCAATTGCCTCGCTCGAACGCCATGCGCGTGAGCAAGGAGTATGGGAATCCCATCCTTGGGGAGAAATCATTGAGGACCGAGGTTCGCAGATTACGTTCTCAGCGCTGGGGCAGCAAGCTCCTCTAGAGGCGAAGCGCGCGTGGGACCCGACTGGTGACAAGAAGCGGGCTCTTCGTGATGCGGTTGCAGAGGATCTTCCAGATCTTGAGGTCCGTGGGGGAGGATCAACTTCAGTTGATATCACTCGTCACGGAATCGATAAGGCCTACGGGATGGGCAAGCTTGTTGAAATCACTGGAATCGCACCAGAAGACATGCTCTTCATTGGGGATCGGCTAGATGAGGCCGGTAACGATTATCCAGTGAAGGCTGCCGGATACCCGACCCTCGCTGTGAGTGGTTGGGAAGAATGCGTCGGTGTGATCGCGGATATCGTGAAGGAATTACGCGCGAGGTAGTCGCGTTGCCCACAGGGCAACCGCACTTGCTGCAGCAACGTTGAGCGAATCAACGCCACCCATCATCGGGATACGAACGACGTAATCGGTGCGTGACAGGGTGCTCTTCCTCAGACCATCGCCTTCCGTTCCCATGACCAAGGCAATGCGTGAATCTTTATCTGTCATCACGGGCATCGTTACGAACTCATCGAGGCTAACGGAATCATCACTGAGAGCCAGAGCTGCCAGAGAAAATCCTGCAGCGTGCAGGTCATCGTTTGCCGGCCAGTCGTCCAATCTGGTCCATGGGACCTGGAAGACCGTTCCCATTGAGACACGAACGGAGCGCCGGTAGAGAGGGTCTGCACATTCTGGAGTGACAAGAACTGCATCCGCACCGAGTGCGGCAGCGCTTCTAAAGGCGGCACCGACATTCGTATGGTCGACCAGATTTTCAAGGATCAGAATACGCTTTGGTCCTTCTCCTAAGGAGGACAAAAGATCTGCCACCGAAGGTAGAACAGGGCGTTGCATGGAAGCGAGCGCGCCACGGTGAAGATGGAAGCCGGTGATGCTCTCCAGAATCGGTTCAGGAGCAATGAAGACGGGTACTTCGCCGCCGTCTGTGGCTCCTAGGAAGCGCTCAAGGAGAGGTTCGAGGTCAGGAAGCCAACGCGGAGCTATGATGAGCGAGCGTGGGTGATGTCCGGCCTCGAGAGCACGGATGATGACATTCGTTGACTCCGCCATGTATAGG
>CAKAPY010000087.1 GCA_916719935.1 uncultured Actinomyces sp.
GACACTGCGCCAGTTCGAAGAGGAATACCAAAGCACTGGTCTCTTGCGTGGGGGCGCAACGTATTTCTACGCCGACGACCTGCCGAAAGAGCACTTCTTAGAGACGCAAAATATCTACTGCATCCGCAGAGACGTCAAGCGCCGACGCAAAGGCAAGATTTAAGGAAACACCCCCAGCCTCAGGCCGGGGGTGTTGTTCCCATTGAGCGCTAGTTTCGCTACTCTCGCTACTTTTCTGCGCGGGCGCGACGAAGCGAATCGACCTCGTAGAGGGCAATTCCCGTTGCAACTGCTGCGTTCAGGGACTCAACCGAGGAAGCGATCGGAATTGAAACGATTTGATCGCAGGTTTGGCGAACGAGGCGAGAAAGGCCATTGCCTTCAGCACCCGTGACGACGACCAGCGGGCCATCGGCCAGCTTCAGGTCACGCAGTTCGGTGTCGCCACCACCATCGAGGCCAACGACGAAGAACCCGGCCTTCTTGCAGTCTTCCAGTGCACGAACAAGATTCGTGGCGCGTGCGACGGGCACGCGAGCTGCGGCACCGGCCGAGACCTTCCACGCAGTGGTATTCACACCCGCACTGCGACGCTCTGGGATGATCACACCATCAGCGCCGAATGCACCCGAACTACGCAAGACGGCGCCCAGGTTATGCGGATCGGTGACCTGATCCAGTGCTACCAAAAGTGGAACACCCAGCTGCTGCAAAGAATCTGCAATGAGATCCTCAACGTCGCGGTATTCATAACCACGCACTTCGATGGCAACGCCCTGGTGCACTGCGCCATCGGTGGCAACATCAAGGTCGCGGCGCGTCACTTCGTAGACGGGTGCGCCCAGTGCCGAGGCCAGTCGGACAACTTCCTCAACGCGGTCATCCTTCACGTTGTCAAGGACAAAGACACGTTCGATCGGTACTCCCGCACGCGCGGCCTCGGCAACAGGGTTGCGACCGGCGATCAGTTCATGTCCCTCGGCGATCTTGATGGAGGATTTCGCGCGTGCGCGTGCGATTGCGGCTTCCTGGGCCTCGCGAGCTTCACGTGCTTTCTTACGCTTGAACGCGGGATGGTAGGTGCGGTCTTCGGCCTTGGGGGTTGGACCCTTACCTTCGAGGCGACGGCGCGAGTGGCCACCGGTGCCGACCTTCGGGCCCTTCTTCGAGCCAGGCTTCCTTACGGCGCCGCGACGTCCATCATTTCCAGCCATCGTGTCTCCTTGTTTTGTCGTGAACTGACACAAGCATACGGTGTCAGCTCAGCATCAGGGCGGCTAGGGCGCGCTTTAATCGATTTCGCACCCGCATGCTCGTCACCTCCACGAGCCGGCCGAATTATCCAAGGCTCCAGGTTGCTCCGTCTTTTCCATCCGCAACCTGAACACCGGCCTGGGCCAGTCGATCACGGATTTGATCGGCAGTAGACCAATCCTTATCAGCACGCGCCTGAGCACGCTGTTCAAGCAATGCCCCGACAAGCACGTCAAGCGCATGCTTTTGCGGGTCCTCAGCAGCTTCTCCCGAGGCCGATACCCCCGCCCCAGCATGTGCCCACTGGGGTGATGCCGGATCCAACCCGAGTACATCGAGCATGGAGCGGACCAGGATTTGCTGGCGTTTAATCGCCTGATTATCCCCTTCAGCCAAGGCAATATTGCCCAGCTTAAGCTGCTCATGAACCGCTGCCAATGCACCGGCAACATTGAGATCATCATCCATAGCATTGGTGAAAGCCTCGGGGAGCTCTTCGGGGCTCAAGAACAGTTCCTCCGGGCTTGCTGCACCAACGGCCTCGATTGATCGGGTAACGAAAGCTGAGAACTTCTCCCAAGCAGCGTTTGCATCCGGAAGAGTGTCAGGTCCCCACTCGATGGCACTGCGGTAATGCACCGTTGAAAGTGCCCAACGCACTGCAGCCGCGGGGAAATCCTGTGTCAGAGTCTCAATTGAAAGGACATTTCCCAAAGACTTCGACATCTTTTCGCCCTTGGTGGTCACCCAGGCGTTGTGGACCCACAACTGCGCAAAATCCCATCCCGCAGCGTGCGATTGTGCCTGTTCATTTTCGTGGTGAGGGAAGCGCAGATCGATGCCACCACCGTGAATATCGAAGGTTTCACCCAAGTAGCGGTAGGACATCGCAGAGCATTCGAGGTGCCAACCCGGGCGCCCCCTCCCCCAAGGAGAATCCCACGAGGCCGTGGCTGGTTCTTCGGGCTTTGCGGCCTTCCAAAGCGCGAAGTCACGCGGATCCTTCTTCCCGGCCTCGGTCGCGGAATCAATCTGCGATTCGTCTTCGGTCGTGCGCATGTCTTCAAGACGCTGGTGGGTGAGCGAGCCATAGTCTTTTTGCGAGGCCACCGAGAAGTAGACGTTTCCTGCGCCGTCGCTGTACGCGTGACCGCGATCCACCAAACGTTGGATCAGAGCAATCTGCTCTGGGATATGTCCGGTCGCACGCGGTTCATAGGTGGGGTCAAGCACACCGAGCTTGTGATAAGCCTCAGTAAATTCACGCTCATAGCGCTGCGCCCATGCCCACCAGGGCACGCCAGCTTCTGCAGACTTGCGAAGGATTTTGTCATCAATATCCGTGACATTACGGATATAGGTCACCTCAAGACCGCTGCGCTTAAGCCAACGAATTAAGGAATCGAAAGCGACCGCAGAACGCAGATGCCCAACGTGGGGAGAACCCTGAACGGTTGCACCACACAGGTAAATTCCCACATGTCCGGGCACCACTGGATTCAGTGGCTGCAAGCGTGCGGTTTTCGAATCGTACAGGTGAAGGCTCATACCTTCATGGTAAAGGGTGCCACCTTCATTTGGAGACCGGTTCGGCTTCCGGGACCGTGTAACGAAGAAATTAGCGCTCTGCCTTGACCCTGCTCTGAATAAGCTCTTTCAAGGCATCAACGTCGCGAGGCAATTCAACAACCCTCTGCTCGTGCCCTTCAATATCTGCAAAACGGGGCGGTACCGGTGGGACGAAACCAACAGCCTCGACAATGGTTTCTTCGAACTTCACGGGAAGCGCAGTCTCCATCACTGCGACGGGACCCTCAAGTTTGTCGCGCAATTGGCGAGCAACCTGCACCCCATCGGCGGTGTGTGGATCCAAGAGGTAGTGCGATTCCTCCCAGGTGCGCCGAATTTGGGCCAGCCGATCTGCGTGAGTGGACGAGGCCGCAAGGAAGCCGAAGTTCTGCTGAAGTTGTGCGAATTCTTCAGTTCGAGAAAGGTCGAAATATCCCTGAGTGGCAACGTGGTTGAAGAGATCGCGCGTACGGGCCGCATCCCGTCCAAGGAGATCAAAAATAAAACGTTCGAAGTTTGAGGCCTTCGAGATATCCATCGAAGGTGAGGAGGTCGCAAGAGTATCTTCACTGCTTCGAACCCGGTATACGCCCGTTCGGAAGAACTCCTCAAGAACGTTATTTTCGTTTGTAGCAACGACCAAAGACTCAAGGGGAAGCCCCATCTGGCGGGCAATATGCGCTGCGCAGATATTGCCGAAATTCCCACTGGGGACGACGACATTGAGGCGCAGGTCAGGCGTGCCTGTCTGAAGGCGAATGCGCAGCCAAGACGCAATGTAATACACAACCTGTGCCAGCAAACGGGCCCAATTGATGGAGTTAACCGCACCGATATGCCACTGCTGTTTGAAGTCGGCATCGATGTTGACGGCTTTAACGAGGTCTTGGCAGTCGTCAAAGACGCCATCAACTGCGACATTGACGATGTTGTCATCAAGGAGGGAGAACATCTGTGCGCGCTGGAAGGGAGTCATGCGCCCGGCGGGAGTGAGCATGACGACGCTGAGGCCTAAGCGGCCTCGGAGCGCGTATTCCGCTGCGCTTCCGGTATCACCCGAGGTTGCACCAACGATGGTCAGCCAATCCCCGCGTCGTCCCAACTCGTATTCGAATAGCTCACCAAGAAGCTGCATTGCCATATCTTTAAATGCAGCCGTAGGGCCATTAGACAGGTGGGCAAGCCAGAGGTTTTCTTCTGCGTTCACACACGTAACCGGAACAATTTCGGGGTCCGAAAATACGGGGGTACGGTATGCACGAGCGCAGATACCATCGAGATCCTCACGCGGAATGTCATCGATGAAGAGCGCCAGCACCTCAGCAGCAAGCGCGGCGTAGCCGTGCTGAGTGAGCACATCCTGCCAACGATTCAGCTGCTCAGCATTGAGCTGAGGGTATGTTTCGGGCAGGTAGAGCCCACCATCCGGCGCTAGACCTGCGAGCAAAATATCGCAGAAGGAGGCGGAAGCGGCCTGAGGATCTCTGGTCGAAATGTAACGCACGCTCTCACCCTACCGTGAGCGGGTGGCTCGAGAAGGATGAAGCGTTTCATCTGAGACGCTTTGTGGAGAGAACCAGAAAGTAGACGCAAATGCCCGCCAGGCGATTTAGGCTACTGGCATGAGTGAAATGTCTTCGCTTCCTTTCCCCTACCGGGTTGGGCAAGCAATTGATGTCCATGCATATGCTGATCCGCAGTCAGATTTCGGGAATAAAACGCTGTGGCTTGCATGCCTTGAATGGCCAGGAGAAATCCCTCTTGAAGGGCATTCGGATGGCGATGCTGCCGCACATGCCACCTGCGACGCGCTCTTGGCCGCCGCAGGACTGGGAGATCTCGGAACAAATTTTGGAACCGATCACCCCGAATGGGCAGGAGCATCAGGGAAGGCATTTCTTGAAGAAGTCCGCCGAATGCTGGCAGATACCGGTTGGTTCATTGGGAACGTCACGGTTCAAGTCATTGCAAAGCGCCCGCGCATGATGAAACGCCTCGAAGAAGCCTCGCAGGCGATGAGCCAGATTCTTGGGGCCCCCGTCTCTGTTTCGGCAACAACAACTGACGGCCTCGGGTTCACTGGCAGGGGTGAAGGTATCGCTGCAAGTGCTACCGCTCTGATCTATCGCAAGTAACAGCGCACTTCACGTGAGTTTCACGCGAAAAACAAGGCGGAGCCTGAACTCTCCTCACGCATGCTCCAGAGCTACTTCAGAGAATCCAGCCTTGCCTTTGCCGGGTGAACGAAGAGTGTCATGACCAATCCCAGCGCAAGGATCAAGATGATGCCAAGGATTCCCCAGTAGGTGTAGTCCGCACCGGCAGGCGTCCAATTGCGACCAAACGCCAGAAAGATGCCGTACATCGCTGGTGCAAGGAAGGACACTGCACGACCGGTCGTCGCATACAAGCCAAAGACCTCGCCTTCACGCCCCTCGGGGATCATGCGTCCAAGGAACGATCGTGATGCAGACTGAGTCGGACCCACGAAAACACAGAGGGCCAGACCGAAAGTCCAGAAAATAATCTTTCCGCCATTGTGCAAGAAGAAGACGCTCATACCCGCACTCACCATGCAGCTCAGCGAAATCACAATAAGGCGCTTCGGTCCGATAATGTCGTCCAAGGCGCCCATGGCGATAGTGGCGATTCCTGCGACGACATTTGCCGCAATCGCAAAGATAATCACCTCGCCAGATGAGAAGCCGAAGGCCGTTCCCGCAAGGATCGCGCCAAAGGTGAATACACCCGCAAGACCATCCCTGAACACGGCAGAGGCAGCAAGGAAGAACAGCGTGTGCGGCGATTCCTTCGCCAGGGACTTCACCGTGCTCCACAGCTTCCGGTAAGAATCCCACAGAGTTTCGTGCTCACCGTGGTGCTCATCAATATGCCGGGGCTTGACGGGGTGAAGCATCAAAGGCAGTGCAGACAGCAGCATCCACGCTGCAGCAATCACCATTGAGACGCGAATGTGCAATCCATTCGCATGGGTAATGCCAAACCATCCGACCTCGGGACTGATCAGTCCAACGTACAGAATCAGCAGCAAAACAATGCCACCGACATAGCCCGATCCCCATCCCAGACCGGAAATACGGCCCATGTTTTCTTTGGTCGAGAGGTGGTTGAGCATCGCGTTGTAATTGACCGATGCAAATTCGAAGAAAATATTACCAATGCCCAAAAGCGCAATGCCAAGGAAGAGGCCTCCGCGCGGCCCCAAAGGCCCTTCCGGAGCGACAAAGAACATCAGTGCCAGACAAATAACGACCAAGATCGTAAACACTGTTAAGGCAAGACCGCCTTTTCCGCGGCGATCAGCGCGTTGACCGGTAATAGGTGCGAGAAGCGCAATGATGATGCCTGCAGCAAAAAGACCCCACGAAAGGTAATCACTGGCGGTTCCCTTATCGGTGAAAGTCCCATC
>CAKAPY010000088.1 GCA_916719935.1 uncultured Actinomyces sp.
GAAGGGCTTCTTGATTTCATGAGTGCGGGTCCGCTGGTTGCCATCATTGTTGAAGGCCAGCGCGTCATTGAAGGCATGCGCACCATGATGGGATCAACGGATCCGACAACTGCGCCTGCCGGTACCATTCGCGGCGACTTGGGTCGCGCATGGGATACCCCGAACATGGAGAACATCATCCACGGTTCAGATTGCGCAGAATCCGCCCTTCGTGAGATTCAGATTTGGTTCCCTGAAATCGACTGATTTGGGATAGTAAGGCCTATCGAGGCCTAAAGAGGGCTAGGGAGTAGACGCTTCCTAGCCCTCTTCGATTTGCTCGCAATCATCACCGTTTTCGGCTAGCTGAGCACGAAGAAGATCGCTTGGTGTATCGATATCTGCGACCCATGATTCTGGGACCTCGACATTAATCGTGTCGAGCTCTTTCAATAGGGCGCGCATCGAACGATTCACCCACTGGGACACGGTGAAGTTGCGGACTGCATCCAGAGAAAAAAGACCGATCAAGTTCTGGCGGTGTCCCGCCGCGCATGCGAGCACGCCATCTACGCGACGTCCCTGAGAAATTGACTCTTCCACGGCCTCGAGAAGGAGCGGGAAAGTCAGGGTAGCCAAGGGTGCGTCAACGGGAACAAGGCCAATCCAGCGAGACTCCGTGTCCTCAGGGAGAACTTTAAGAAGTGCCTGAACGCCTGCAATAAACCCGGCGGCGGGGCCAGAGCGCGGCGGCTCCTCCATGACGCGGATAACATCGCTTGGAACTGTGACGGTCTCAGGTACCACGCATACGTGAGGAATCCCGGGCTCAGAGGCGAGCGCCCACTCAAGCGCACGGCGGCCTCGGACCACGAGGTCGGGCTTTGATGCCCCTCCCAGCCGCTGTCCGGTCCCTCCGCCGAGGATCACTAATCCACTGAGGGCTAGGCGCTGGGGCGAGTCCATGTTCCGCTCCGACCACCGCTTTTCTCTTCGACATAGCACTCGCGAATCGCAACCAACTTATCGATGCCCTTCACCATGTCGATGATGGTCAGTGCAGCGACGGTCACGGCGGTCAAAGCTTCCATCTCGATGCCCGTTCGATCTGCGGTTCGAACGGTCGAACGGATCTCTACCCCGTCTTCAGCCAATGACAGATCGACCGCGCAGTAGTGAACGGCGATCGGGTGTGCCAGGGGGAGTAGCTCGGGAGTGCGCTTCGAGGCCTGAATTCCCGCAATTCGGGCGACTGCAAGAGCGTCGCCCTTGGGGACCGAATCATCACGGAGGGCCGCCATGATTTTTGGTGAGCACTCGACAAAACCGCGTGCTCGCGCCTGACGCACGGTCGATGTTTTCGCCGTGATATCAACCATGTGTGCCTCACCGCGATCGGTGAGGTGGGTGAATGGACTGGTTTCGCTCATGTCTAGCCTTTCGGCGCTCGTTTGACGGGAAGAGAACGGGAAAGTGATCAGACTCGAACCGCAGTCAGGATTGACCAGGGTTCAACCGAAGTGACCTCTTCGGGGACGATCGCCAGCGCGTTCACCGAATGCAAAGAGGCAACAAGGTGAGAACGCGAACCCAACCTGTGTGTCGGAACCACAATCGGAGTCTGTTCTGGGCCATCGGGTTCAGAAAGAATGACCGGTACAAACTGGCGCTTGCCTTCGGGGGAAATCCAGCCGTTTGGAGTGGTGACGACAATGGGACGCAGTAGTTCGCGCCCGTTGAGACCGGTGAGTTCGGCCAGAACTGGGCGAACAAACATATGGAAGGAGACGAAGACCGATACCGGGTTGCCCGGCAAAGTCGCCAAGTAGACATCGCGTCCGTCACTTGCCTGAAGGACGCCGAAGCCCTGGGGCTTCCCGGGCTGCATGGCGACGCGCACGAAGTCGACTCCCTTGCCCAAGCCGACTTCCTTGACAACATCGTAGGCTCCAGCACTGACGCCTCCCGAGGTGATGATGAGGTCAGCGACATCACCTGCCTGGCGCAAAACTTCAGCAAAGTGAGCGGGGTCGTCGTTGGAGCGGAAAATTTCCGTTACTTGGGCACCCGCGCGGCGAGCCAGCGCAGCGATCATCACTGAGTTTGAATCAGGGATCTGAGCGCCCTTGAGCTCTTCGCCTGGTGCGCGCAGTTCGTCACCCGTTGAGACGATGGCAATGCGGGGGCTGGGGTAGACCTTCACGCTTGCGTAACCGACCGATACTGCCGAGGCGATAGCTGCGGGCGTGAGAACGTCACCGGCATGCAAAATGACGTCTCCGGGCGTGCAGTCCTCGCCCTGACGGCGCATGTGAGCGCCGACCTTTGCAGGGGCGTAGATGCTGATGCTTTCGGGGAGGGGATGGGGACCGGGTTCCTCGGAGGTGTGCTCCACGGGAACGATGGTGTTTGCACCCTCGGGAATGCGAGCGCCCGTCATGATGCGCCATGCGGTTCCGGGTTCAAGAACGTGGGTCTCGTTATCTCCTGCCGCGATGTCACCAGCGACCGCGATGGTGAAGGGGTTCTCAGGGGAGGCCTCGAGATCGTGATCGAGGTGAAGTGCATAGCCATCCATTCCCGAATTTGAGAAAGGCGGGACTGCAAAGCGCGCGACAAGATCATCGACGAGGACATGATCAAGTGCCTGATCGATGGGCAGCTCGGTAGGGGAGAGGGGGTGCACGCGCCCCAAGATGGAGTTCAAATAGTCTTCAAGAAGTTGCATCGTAGTCTCCTTCGCGCGGTCCGCATGGGGCCATGGCTCAGTTTATGGCTTATTCGATCGGTTCGGGGGTGGCTTCGGCGGGAGTCACCGAGGGAAGTTTCGCAGGGGTGGTACGAGGCCGGAATGGGACGACGTTCCAGCGACCTGCAGCCGTATCAACAATGAGCAGGCGTCCGATTAAGGGCTCACCAACTCCGGTGACCCACTTCAGACATTCTGTGGCGAGGACCGACCCGCCCTGCCCGCAGACGGCACCCAGAACGCCGACGGTTTTTGAACTCATCGTTTCGACGGTGGGGGGTTTGGGATAGACATCGCGAAGAGTCAGGCCATCGGTGAAAAGCGAGGCCTGGAAGGACATTGATACCAAAGTGCCCCACATGTGCGGGCGTCCAACGCGTGCACAGGTATCTGAAATTGCGTACTTTGCGGTGAAATTGTCGGTCGCATCGACAACGAAGTCGTAGGCCGCAACGGTCTCATCACTCTGGCCATCAATAATCTTCGGTTCGATGTTGACCTGGATATCGGGGTTGAGTGCAAGGACAGTCATCTTGGCAGATTCGGCCTTATTCATTCCCAAGCGTGCGACGCCGTGAATGACTTGTCGCTGGAGATTAGACTCCTCCAGATTGTCCGGGTCGGAGATACCGATCGTTCCAATCCCCGCTGCCGCCAAATAGGCCAAGACGGGCGATCCCAAGCCACCGGCACCGACAACAAGGACCTTCGCAGCGCGGATCTTTTCGATGCCGCTCTCACCGATTCCGGGGATACGAGCGGTCATAATGTCTCGCTGCGCTACCATGTCTATGTCCCTTCACGACCATTTAAATAAGGGGAGTCCCGTGATTATTGATACCGATATTGTCTCTGTTCCAACGGAGATGTGCTCGGGGGAAGTACCCCTTATTCCAGCTCATTCTGGTGCGCGCGTCGTTTTTGAGGGTGTTGTTCGCGATCACGATGGTGGTGAAGGAGTCCACTACTTGGAGTACTCCGCTCACCCCGCGGCCGCCAAGTTTCTTCGTGCAAGTGTCGAAAAATCGCTGGAAACACTGGGAAATCCTGAGGTTGATGGCATCTACGTCCGTCATCGTGTGGGGCGCCTAGAAATTGGGGACGTCGCGCTGCTTGTTGTCGTCGACAGTGCCCACCGCAAGGAAGCCTTCGCGCTGTGCGGTCAAATTGTCGACGACATTAAAGCCAGCGTACCGATCTGGAAAGATCAGTATTTCAGTGATGGTCACAATGAGTGGAGCAATACTCCGTGACCAGATTGTGGGTCTCAGCCACCCGCAAAAGGCGGAAGGACGTCAAGACGAATCCCGCTGCGGTCGGCCACGGAGACCACGGCCTCGTCGCTCAGGGATGAAGCGCCCAAGGCTTGGGCAAGAGTTGCCTGAGCGTCGACAAGTTCTTCGTTTACCAGGAAGGACGAGGCCGCCAGAAGATCGTCGATATCGCGATCAGTTGAGCGACGAACAAGGTCGACGACTGTTTCGTTTGAGTCGTCCGCAACCTCGATCACTGCGCTTTCTGTGCCAACTGCAGCGCTCGCGGCGGCGAAATAACGGATCGTGATCCTCATGGGGACTTTCAACCTCCAATTTTCGACATGGAATAGGACTGGGGGACCGGAGCGAGAAGCTGGTGACCAGCGGGTTTAGCCCACATGGCATCCTTCCATAGCTCGGCTAATTCTTCATCGCTTGCACCCGCGCGCATGGGAGCGTGCAAGTCAACACTGTCCACACTGAATAGACAGGAATAGATCTTTCCATCTGCACTCAGGCGAGTTCGGGTGCATGAGGCGCAGAAGGGGGACGTCATCGAGGCAATGACGCCGATGATGCCTCCCGGATGGGTATCGCTGGGGGCGACCGACCATCGGCGCGCTGGTTCCGAGGCAGCGGTAATGACATCGGTCAGCTCAAAGGATTCGCGAAGAACACGCTGGATGTCATGCGCCGTTGGGCGGGAAGAGAAGGAGGCAGCCAAGGGGCCGATCGGCATGAATTCGATGGCGCGCCACTGATAGCCGCGCTCTAAGGCGAAGGTTACCAAGGAAGGGATTTCCGCCAGGGACTGCTGATCAACCACGACAGTGTTGAGTTTGACGGTTCCAGGGAGTGCGGATGCATCGACCGCATCGAGGCCGCGAAGGACATCGCTTGAGCGGTTGCGACGCGAAAGCTCAGCAAAACGGACCGGATCCAAACTGTCGATGGACACATTGAGACGTTGAAGACCAGCGTCTACTAGGGAATCGATGACACGATCAAGGCCAATGCCGTTCGTCGTCAGGGCCAAGTCCGGCTCAACCCCGGCGTGTTCGAATCCCTCGCGAACGGCCTCGACAATCTGGGGAAGATCAGGGCGCAACAGCGGCTCGCCGCCGGTGATCCGCGCCTGGGTGACGCCAAGGGTTGCGGCGATTTTTGCCAAGCGACGGAATTCTTCCGGACGCAAAAGGTCGCTGCGCTTCAGCCAGTCCGTCACCTTTTCGGGCAGACAATACACGCAGCGAAGATTGCATCGATCGGTGACCGAGATACGCAGATCTGTGGCCGTTCGACCGAAGGTGTCCAGAAGAAGGGGTTCGTACATCAAATCAGTCAGTAACCAAATCGAGCTGTTCGAGAACGTGAGGGACCAGCGGGCCGATCACGCTGATCGTGTCTTTCACCCCGCCGCGTGAACCCGGAGCGTTCACGATGAAGCACGGAGTTTCACCCTGGCGGCTGACACCGACAAGGCCGCGAGATAGTGAAGCAAGAGGGGTGTTGACCAAGCCGACCTGCGCAATCTGCATGGCGATCGCGTCCATGCGTGCGTCCAGAAGGGGAGCGGTGGCTTCGGGAGTGAGGTCGCGATCTGTAACGCCGGTTCCTCCGGTGGTTACGATGACACGTGCGCCTTGAGCCATTGCATCGAGGATCGCATTTCGTACAGAAGCGATGCCATCGGGGACAACATGAACCTGATCGACAATAACGCCCCAATCAGCCAAAAGAGCAGCAGCTAGAGGTCCTGATTGATCTTCAGTTTCTCCGCGGAAGCAACGATCTGAAGCAGTAATTACCGCACCTGCGACAGTTCCCTCCATTTTCTGCAAACCCTTCTGCTGAATCTTTGCATGGGGGTCGGGACGTACCGGCTGAGCGTCAGAGCTATTACGCAAAACAAACCTCCCGAAATAGGTCCTTCAATGGCGTTTTTACAGTTGACAGGAATTGACGTTCTTACAAGCGTTTTCGCGTATTTTCGCGTAATTCTCAATTAGAACGAGTTGTCCCTTATATATTAGCGACAAGTATGCGTTTAGGTAGGAAAGGGAGAGTGTCAATGACTACCTCACATGCTGAATCGTCAGCCGCACCGGCGGAAAAACGAGCCAGTAAATATGTCCTTCAGGATTGGGATCCGAACAACCCTGAAAAGTGGGACTCGAAGCTCGCGTGGCGCACGCTGTGGATCACGACCTACTCGCTGA
>CAKAPY010000089.1 GCA_916719935.1 uncultured Actinomyces sp.
ACCATCTATCTAGGACCACCGTTGCCGATGGTCTCAAGCAACCTACCCGCAGACAACGAAGGGGCACCTCTTAACGTCTGCTGCTCGGTCTTGCTCCGGATGGGGTTTACCTAGCCGATACGGTCACCCGTATCGCTGGTGAGCTCTTACCTCACCGTTTCACCCTTACTGCACTATGCAGCGGTTTGTTTTCTGTGGCACTAGCCCGCGAGTCACCTCGGGTGGCTGTTAGCCACCATCCTGCCCTGTGGAGCCCGGACGTTCCTCGAGACAAAAGTCGCGCGGCCGCCCAGCCGACTGACATGCACAGGGAATTTTAGCGCGTTTCCCACTAGTGTGGAGGCGTGGAAATTTGGCTACCCCCATCCGAAGGAAAGAACCCGCCTGAAGAGGGTCCATCTCTTAACCTCTCAGCACTCTCTTTCCCATCTTTGACAGATACGCGTAAAAAGATCATCGAGGCCTGTGCACAGATCACCGATGAAGAACAGGCGCAGCAGATCTTCAATGCCAGTCTTCGTCACTCAGCAGAAATTGAGGCCAACCAAGCGCTGATGTCCCAAGCCTGCGCACCGGCCTCGGCAGTTTTTAACGGCGTACTATTCGACGCCCTTAGCGCCCAAGAACCCCGCGCGTGGACAGAGGAAGGAAGCCAACACATCACGATCTTCTCAGGACTATTTGGTGCACTGAAGCCAACCGACCTCATTCCTTTACACCGCCTCGCGATGGGAACAAAGCTCCCCACGCTTGGAAATGTCACCACCTTGTGGAAGTCAGTCCTGGGCAACGCGCTCGCAGAAGATTATTCTGAAAAGCTCATTCTTGATTGCCGCTCAAGTGACTACAAGCAGGCCTGTCTGGCGCCGTGGGCGTACCTGTGGGAAGTTCGCGTTGAACACCTGCGAAACGGCAAACGTTCCGTAGTCTCTCACAACGCGAAAAAATGGCGCGGAATGCTTAGCGGGGCACTAGCTTTGCGTTGCAGTGGAATTGAAAACACTAGCGATTTGGAAGATGCCTTAGCCGAAGTGACACCGACGCTACGATCTCACGATGCACGAGGCGCCATAAGCCATGTGAAAGAAATCGAAATTTCCCCTGCAAAAACTACCCCTCAGGGAGGCAGTACGCGAACCCTCACACTGGTGACAGTCGAGGACTGAGGGATCTAGCTCCACTAAAAGATCTAGGCCCGGGTCCTCACAACGATCTGACCGGTTTCCTCGGCAAAGTAGAGTTCATCGGCAGGAGTCAGGCGAATACGCTCAAGTTCCATGGGAGAGAGCTCTGCAAAGCCCATTGGGTTCCCATCACGAACTTCGATCACCGCGAGCGCCCCATTCTTCGAACGTGCGCTCTCATATTCGTCAAGAAGCTCGGAATCAATCTGACCAGCACGTTCACGACGCTGGGCAATCACACCGCGAAGCTCATTATCAAGCTGAGCAACTTCTTCAAGGAAACGAGCCTTCGTTGCTTCGATATCCGCCTCAATAGCCTGAGCTTCCGCATTCATCTGCTCACGGGCAGCACGTGCTGATTCCGTGCGCTCTTCAGCAGCAAGCTGCTCTTCTTCTAAGCGAGCAATACGCGAATCCATCTGAGCGATTTCATGTTGCATCGAATTAATATCACGCAAGGGAACCTGGTTCTTTTCGATACGTTCGTTCTGGCGATCCCGACGAGCCTTTACACGTTGGATCTCATCCTCGATCCGGGCCACCTCACGTTCGCAGTCTGAAATAACGGCTCCTTGCGTTACCGCAGCGCGTTGCAGGTCAGCAAGACGTCCAGCAAGCTCTCGAACTGTCTCATGTGCGGGATGAGCCTGGCGACGGTGGCGCAGGGCAGATTCTTTCTGGTCTAGCTTTTGTAGCTCAAGCAGGACAAGTTGCTGAGGATGAGGCGCTTTCACAGGTAACTTCCCTCCGTATCCAAATGTAGGCTCCAAGGTTCTGTGACAATGGTAGAGACTTTCACCTCGCAGGTGATAGCCAAGCGGCGTGCTTCTTCCCTCAGTTTCTGTGCGAGGACAGGAAGCCACAGGCTTTCCGTTGCCCAATGACTGGCACAAATCAGACTGCAGCCACCATCTTCAAGGAATTCGCTGGCGGGATGATGACGTAGATCAGCAGTGATAAAAACTTCAGCGTCACTGGCACGTACAGCATCAAACATCGAGTCTCCAGCACCGGGACTAACCGCTACACGTCGAACCACACTGTCGAGATCTCCTCCGACCAAGAGGCCCGTTGGCCCTTTCGGCATCACCCGCGCAACCGTAGAAGCGAACTCACGCAAAGGTGTTGGCTTGATGGAGCCAATCCTTCCCAAACCGATCGCTTGGCCATCAGCATTCACGCCTTCGGGGGAAAGTACTTCGATATCGCTGAGCTCCAGTGCCTGCGCACAGGCCTGCGCAACGCCATCTTGTGCGACATCACCATTGGTATGAGCATTAAAAAGTGCAATCTCATAGCGATTCAGTGCGGAGATGATGCGCCCTTTCGCGCTTTCTTGATTGAGGAAGGATGCCCCTCTGAGCAGCAAGGGGTGGTGAGTGATGATCATATTTGCGCCCCACTGCAGAGCTTCCTCGACCACTGCCTGGGTGGGATCTAGCGCAAGAAGAATTCGATCAACCTGAGCCTGTGGCGCACCGGTAATTAATCCGACCTTGTCCCATCCATGGGCACTTTCAGGCGGATACCACTGATTCATCAGCAAACGAACGTCACCAACATTCCACTTCGTCATAGCTTTAGTGTAGCCGGGTGACTGACACGTCACACCGATAGGACGAATGTCCCACTCACTAACCAAGACACAGGAATTACCCACAACTAAAATTGAGGGGTGCGGATTTTAAACCTCATCCCTAGCGGACTCACCGATTATTCGGCCGTGAATGACTTCCAACATACTCTTCACGACCAAGTGGCCTCAGGACAGGCCGAAGACACTCTGATCGTCGCCGAGTTCGCACCCGCGTGGACTGCGGGACGTCACACGAAACCCGAAGATATCCCGGACTCAACTGTGCCCATCATCCACGTCGACAGGGCAGGATCCGCCACCTGGCATGGCCCCGGACAAGTTGTTATCTACCCGATTGTTCGCTTGCGAGAACCAGTGGACCTCTACGCTTGGATCCGAAGCGTAGAAAATGGTGTTCTTCAAACCCTACGAAAAGAGTGGGGACTTCCCGTCGAACGAATCGAAGGAAGAGCCGGAGTCTGGCTGCGCGGATCTCAAGGTAGAGATCGAAAGATCTGCGCGATCGGCCTCAAAGTTGCACGCGGCGCCACCATGCACGGAATCGCCCTGAACGTGGCGATTGATCCTGCACATGCATTTAGCGGAATCATCCCTTGCGGCTTAGCTGATGCCGACGTTGCTTCGCTCTCCTGGGAGGGGATCTACTCAGATGTGCCTCATGCTGCCCATCTGCTTGTCCCCCATCTGATCCAGTCCATTACCCCTCAATTAGCCACGCGCCCAGAGCCAATCCACTGGGAGGAAGCCCCCGCTGGCGCATTTGCACCGACGGCCTCGTCGGAATCACAGTCGGAAGGACCCACGCAATGAGCACCCTGCCTGATCCCGAAGGACGCAAGCTGCTGCGCGTTGAAGTTCGCAACGCACAAACCCCCATTGAGCATAAGCCCGAATGGATTCGTACAACCGCTCGCGCGGGTGAGAACTACCAGGACATGCGTTCGCTTGCACGCGGCGCTGGGCTGCACACGGTGTGCGCAGAGGCCGGCTGCCCCAATATTTACGAATGTTGGGAAGACCGTGAAGCAACCTTCCTGCTCGGTGGAGCAATCTGCACCCGCCGCTGCGATTTTTGCGATATCGCCACCGGTCGCCCCACTGAATACGACCGTGATGAGCCTCGACGTATCGCTGAATCGGTCGCACAGATGGGACTTCGCTATGCAACCATTACCGGCGTCACCCGAGATGACCTTCCCGATGGCGCAGCATGGCTCTACGCTGAGACAACGCGCCAAATCCGCGCCAAGAGCCCAGGTACTGGTATTGAGTTGCTCGTCGACGACTTCCGCGGCTCAAACGAGGCCATCGACATGGTCATTGAAGCTGCACCCCAAGTTTTTGCCCACAACCTTGAAACTGTCCCACGAATCTTTAAGAAAATTCGCCCAGCTTTCCGTTACGAGCGTTCCCTCGCAATGATCCAGCGCGCACACGATGGCGGAATGGTCACCAAATCGAATCTGATTCTTGGTATGGGTGAGACCCGCGAAGAGATCATCGAGGCCATGCGTGACCTTCATGAGTCCGGCTGTGATCTTCTCACGCTTACGCAGTATTTGCGCCCCTCTCCTCTGCATCACCCGATCGACCGTTGGGTGCACCCAGAAGAATTCATCGAGCTTTCTGCCGAAGCTGAGGCAATGGGCTTTGCCGGAGTCATGGCAGGCCCACTCGTGCGCTCGTCGTACCGTGCTGGCTTGTTGTGGGCAAAGGGAATGCGCGCCCGAGGCTTTGAGATCCCCGCACATCTAGCACACATTGAAAACTCGGGATCGACCCTGCAAGAAGCTGGATCGGTGCTCGACCGTTTGAAGAAGCGACAGGAACTCCATCGCTCAATGGCTGCGGCACAGTCTGCACAATGACAGGGCAAGAAACGAGCGGCGCAAGAATGCCCAATCTCTCTCCCGCTCATGCACTACTTGCTGCCGCGCATCAACGTCCAGATCGCCCCAGTCTGATTGATGCTTCAAGCGGACGCAGCCTGTCGGTCGAAGAAAGCGCGAGGCTCACCCGCGGACTCGCATGGTATTTTCATTCCCTGGGAATTGGGAGCGAAGACCGCATCGTTGTGTGCGCTCCAAATAGCATCTGGCACTTCATTGTTCACGCAGCGGCATCGTGGATCCATGCGGTCACTGTTCCCGTCTCACCGTTGCTTCCCTGCAAGCAACGGCAAGAGATTTACGAGCTCGTTTCCCCCGCACTGATCATCAGCACCGATGGGCATTGCGTTGACGGCGCTTCGGCACTCCCTATTTCCCTCGTTGAAGAGCGCGCTTCAGAGACCGCCAATCAAATCCCCGCCGGCTGGGAGCCTTTGACATGCGACAACCAGACTGCCGCTTTGGTTTTCACGTCCGGCACTTCAGGGAAAATGCGCGCCGCTCAGCTCAGCCATGCAAATCTATGGTGGGCATCTCAGTGCTTTAGGGATGGTTTCGAGTACTCTCCAGGCTCTGCGATCTGCGGAGTCGTCGCACCGCTGTCACATATCGGGGGTTTCAACGGAACCTCAATGGATATCTTCACTCACGGTGGAACCGTAGTTGTTTTTTCCTCTTTCCAGCCTCTCTCAGTGGTACGAGGTATTGAGAAATGGCGGATTTCGATCATGTTTGTCGTACCCGCTATGTGCCACATGCTGCTGAACGCAGCCCATGAAAATAACGTGGATTTAAGCTCATGGACACACCCCCTGGTAGGCGGCGATGCAATGGGCGAATCACTGTATTCGAAGATGCGGGGGGCTGGGCTTTCCCCCATTCATGTTTGGGGGATGACAGAGCTCGGCGGAGCCGGCACTTTCCTGAGTCCCGAGGCCTGGCAGCGTCATCCCGGAGCCATCGGCTATCCCTTCCCGTACATTGAGTTGCGCCTGGTTGATCCGCAAGGAAACCCCATTGACGAGGCCGGGCACAGCGGCTCCATTGAAGTGCGCGGTCCCGGGGTGGCAGCATGCTACTGGGGTGACGAGCCACGCTACACGGATGAGTGGTTTTCAACCTCAGATGTTGGGGTTTTCGATTCAGACATGTGCCTTCACATTCTTGGTCGCGCATCACGGGTTATTAATACCGGCGGCGAGCTTGTCTCCCCCATTCGCGTTGAAGAAGCTCTTCGCACTCTCGAATCAGTTGCTGATTGCTGCGTACTCGGACTGAAGGATGAAATCTGGGGACAGATCGTTGCAGCAGCCTTAATCCCCGCTTCTGATCAGCGCCCGTCATTGCGCGAATTACGTCAAGAGTTAAACGAGGCCTTGGCACCTTGGCAGCATCCTCGGAGTGTTGTCTGGGTCGATGCGCTCCCCCAAACGACAACTGGGAAAGTCGA
>CAKAPY010000090.1 GCA_916719935.1 uncultured Actinomyces sp.
CGCGCGCTTATTGAAGCATCGCCCGAAGGAGTTCGGGTCATCGAAGGAACCGTTGTGGTTTCACGATAACACACCCCCTCGAGCGATGTCCTCGAGGTGGAGTGAGTGAGGGGAGGCATGAAAATGCCTCCCCTTTTTGCTCCCTATTTTCAGGCAGCTAAGACCAGGTCCCGTCGAGTAATCCGTGCAAGCATCGACGAAAGGATGCCATTGACCCGCGTTGCTGTTCGCTGAAGCCCGGCCACGGCCTCGGAAATTGAGGAGCGAAGGTCAGCTAAGGTGCCGAAGACAAAGAAGTTCTGGCCCAGGTAATTGACGATGAAGAGCGAAGTATTTGCGGTTAAAGAGGCCATCCACAGAGCCATTCCAGCTGATACCAAAGCTTGGATAATTAGGTAGGACATGGTCATTACGCTTGCGGCCATAATCGCGTAGCGGATTGCGGTCGCAACAATTCCACCGCGAGCGTTGAAAACCTTCCGGTTCAAAGCGAAGTTCAAGGAACACGAGGAGACCCTGGCCAGTGCGACCGGCAGGAAGACTCCGCCGATGGTCGCATTCAGGATGAGCAGCATCGTGTAGTCCAGCGCGGTTGAGGACAGCGACGAGGCCAGGTAGCGCAGGACGCGCATATTGGTGCGGATCATGTCGACAAGCTTCGCGCTGAGAGTGGAAGCGAATGTCGTGGCGGTCTGCCCCTGCGACTGGAGTGCTGCGTTCGTGTTCATGACACTTACTTTGCCCACAGCTGATCTGTGAGAATTATGTCCAAGCTGTGGAGAAGCTATGAAGCAATCAATGTAGTGTAGGTTCCATGACTTCATTGACTTTACGTTCGCGCGTGGCAGTAGCAGCGGGGAAGGGTGCCAGTTGGGCCTCTCGCCGCCTCGGACGCGGTTCGGGTGGAATGATCGGTGGCAAAGTAGCGCTGAAGCTTGACCCGAATTTGCTCGCAGAATTGGCAAAGAATCGCCGAAGCGTTGTCGTTTCTGGCACCAACGGAAAGTCAACAACCACCCGCCTGCTTCGAGCTGCGCTCTTTTCGATTGGTCACGTTGCCTCCAATACAAATGGAGACAATATGACCCCGGGAATCACCACCGCACTGATGCGTTCAGATGCCCCGCTTGCAGCGCTCGAAGTTGACGAGATGCACATGCCCACGGTGTCGCGTTTTGTGGATCCGCAGGCCATGGTTTTGCTGAACCTTTCACGAGATCAGCTGGACCGAGTGGGTGAGATCGGAGCTGTTGAACGTCGCCTCCGAAAGGCTGTCAATGAACATCCCAATGCTGTTGTGATTGCGAACTGTGATGATCCTTTGGTCGCTTCGGCTGCCTGGGATAGCCCCAATGTTCAGTGGGTCGCTGCCGGACACGCATGGATGGGGGATTCGACTGCCTTCCCACGCGGCGGACGCGTCATCCACGCTGATGATTCCTGGCGAGTCGTTCCTTTGACGGCCTCTTCTTCGGATGAGGGTTTGGACCAGTATCGTCGCCCCGATCCTCTGTGGTGGCTGGAAGATGAGGACCTTTCCGATCCTTCCCACCCCAGTGCCACTGCGTGTCGTAGGGATGGTCTGCGAATTCCTCTGCGGCTTTCACTGCCGGGGCGCGCCAATTTGTCCAATGCGCTCGAGGCGTTGGCTGCGGCCGTCGCGATGGGTGTGGACCCGCAGGCCGCGTGCCGCGCAATGTCCGAGGTCGTTGAGGTCGCAGGTCGCTATTCGACCTACGAAATCCATGGCCGACTGGCGCGACTCATGCTGGCAAAGAATCCCGCCGGATGGCAGGAAGCCATGTACATGATTGACCCCGGTGTTGATCAGGTGATTGTCGCGATCAATGGCCAGGTTGCTGACGGGCAAGACCTGTCCTGGCTGTGGGATGTGGACTTTTCGGTTCTTGGCGCTCCACATCGCAAGGTTTATGCCTGTGGTGAGCGCGGTGCAGACCTCGCAGTTCGATTGGAATATGCGGGCGTCCACTGTGAACTTTTCCCGCTGCCAATGGATGCGCTGCAATCGTGCGTACCGGGCAGGGTTGAAATTCTTCTCAACTACACGGCTTTGCGTGATTTTAAGCGGGTTTTGGATTCTCATCGTCAAGCGGAGGAAGCGGAATGAGTGCACTGCGAATTGGTGTTCTTCTCCCCGAAGTCTTGGGGACCTACGCGGATGGTGGCAACGCCCTGGTGCTCGCGGAACGCGCGCGTCGGCGTGGCTATGACGCCCAGATTCAGTATGTCGGTGTTGGTGACGTGATTCCCGATGATCTCGATATCTACACCCTTGGTGGTGGTGAAGACGCAGCCCAAGAACTTGCGGTTGAAACTTTCACCGCCGATCCCGGTTTGAAGAATGCTGTAGCAGCGGGTAGGCCTCTTCTGGCGATCTGCGCTTCACTTCAAATCTTGGGCCACTGGTACACAGATGCGCGCAATCGCAAGGTAGATGGCTTGGGCCTCTTGGACTTGACGACTCGTCCTCAGGGAAAGCGTTCAATCGGTGAACTTGTTGTTCAGCCCGAGATTGATGGACTATCTGAGCCGCTGACGGGGTTTGAAAACCACGGTGGTGGAAGCCAGCTGGGTCCCGATGCACGTCCATTGGGGAAGGTGCTTTTCGGTAAGGGGAACTCGATTCTTCCTCCCGAAGGCTTTGATGAGCAGAGTGCTTCTGCCGATGATGCTGCCTTCAAAGCGCCGCGTATCGACGGCGCTGTTCAAGGGTCAATCATTGCGACCTACCTGCATGGGCCGGTTCTTGCGCGTAACCCCCAGCTTGCGGACCTTTTGCTTGAGCGCGCTTTGGGACACAAACTTGAGCCTCTCGAGGTTCCGGGGGTTGCGGAACTTCGTCGCGAACGTTTAGCTGCGACCATTTCGCGCCCTGAACTCCGCGAGCGTTTGGAGCGACATGAGCGCTGAGGAATCGCGATCAGGGCGGGATGTGCCCTGGGATCAGTATGGTGAGCTGGTCCTTCCCTCACGCGGCCCGCGTTTTGAACGTTATTCCGAGGCCGAGCCCGCGATGACCTCCGTGCGGGTACCTGAGCCTCGGCAGGCCTCGTCGATCGAGGCTGTATCTGAGAGGGAAGGGGACTCGGCGCCGGCGGGGAGCTCGCTGCCTCGCGAAGGGGAACAGGGACGGATCAAACTGCGCACTTCCGGCGGGAAACTCGGCTACGCGCCACCAGCCCAGCCGATGCGTGGTGAGGAAATCGGTGTTCCTACGCAGGTTCGTCAGTCGGCGAAGAAACGCCGTCGTGGAATTGGTGTGATCGTGCTGGGCATTGTCATGTCCGTACTCATCGCTCCTGCGACTTTCTTTGGAATTGCAATGTCTGGTGCGGATTTTTCTGCGATGCAGGCGAGCGCTCGCGAGGTCTCCAGCGGTCAGAGCGTGAGTGTGGATTCTAGCGGCGGCTATGTTGTGCAGGTGACCTCGGGACAGGCGAGCTCGTGCCTCCTTCGTGGAAGTGATGGGGGAGAGCACTCTATGCAGTCCACCTTGAACCAGTGGACCGTTTCGGGACTGCAGGCTGGTGACTACACGCTTGTGTGCTCTCCTTATGGTCTGAAAATGGTTGGAATGACTGGCTTTAGCGAGTCTGTCGCGCTGTCAAAAGCTCCCGATGCGATGACGTGGTCGAGTGTCGTGGGAATGCTGGGCTTGAGCGTGATTGGTTTGGGGATTTACCTGCGTCGTTCGCGCTAAAACTGCTCAAATGCGGGGAGCGCTGAGCTGGCGCGTTATGCGTTCAGCTCGGCGTTCTTTTTCTTTTCTGTGAAATGTGTTTTCGAATGCTGATTCGTGCAGAAAAATAAAGTTGAGTGGAATAGACTCAAGTTTGTTGACGTTGTGTAAGTCAGAACGAAAAAAGCCGCCCGTCATGAGCGGCAGGAGGAATGATGACTGAACAATTTACAAGCAAAGCCCAAGAGGCAGTGAGCAGCGCGGTCCAGTCGGCACAGGCCGCTGGGAACCCGCAGGTGGATTCCCTGCATCTCTTGGAAGCACTTCTTGAACAGGGTGAGGGCATTGCCTACTCTCTGCTTCAAGCAATTGGGGCAAACCCGCAGCAGATCGGCGCTCGCACGCGCAATGCGCTGGTGGCTCTGCCCTCAACTAGCGGTTCGAGTGTTGCCCAGCCGCAGACTTCACGTGGTCTGATCCAGGTGATTAACGATGCCCGCAAGCGCGCAGAAGCTAAGGGAGACGCCTATGTTTCTACCGAGCACCTGCTCATTGCGTTGGCTGCAAATGACGATAGTGCAGGTGAGATCCTGCGTGAAAACGGTGCGACTGCAGAACGCTTGCAGAAGGCTCTGGATGAGCTTCGCCCCGAACCCATCACCAGTGCCGATCCCGAAGGTTCCTTTGAGGCCCTCAAGAAGTACGGACGCGACCTGACCGAGGTTGCGCGCCAAGGCAAACTGGATCCCGTGATTGGTCGCGATAGCGAAATTCGCCGCGTGATCCAGGTGCTGTCTCGTCGAACCAAGAACAACCCTGTTCTCATCGGTGAGCCCGGCGTCGGTAAGACCGCCGTCGTCGAAGGCCTCGCTCAGCGAATCGTCGCAGGCGACGTCCCCGAATCTTTGAAGAACAAGAAGCTGATCGCTCTTGATCTGACCGGGATGGTTGCAGGCGCGAAGTATCGCGGTGAATTCGAGGAACGCCTCAAGGCAGTTCTTAACGAGATCGAACGTTCCGATGGCGAGATCATCACTTTTATCGACGAACTTCACACGGTCGTCGGTGCCGGTGGTGGCGCTGAAGGGGCAATGGACGCGGGCAATATGCTCAAGCCCATGCTTGCCCGTGGCGAGCTGCGCATGGTTGGCGCAACAACCCTGGATGAGTACCGCGAGAACATCGAAAAGGACCCCGCTCTTGAGCGTCGTTTCCAGCAGGTGTTCGTTGGTGAGCCTTCGGTTGAGGACACCGTCGCAATCTTGCGCGGTATCGCGCCGAAGTACGAAGCGCACCACAAGATCACTATTTCTGACGGTGCTTTGGTTGCAGCGGCCCAACTGTCCGATCGCTACATCACCGGGCGTCAGCTTCCCGATAAGGCCATTGACCTGATCGACGAGGCCGCCTCCCGCCTGCGTATGGAACTTGACTCCTCGCCCGAGGAGATCGACGTTCTGCGTCGCCAGGTGGAGCGTTTGCGTATGGAGGAGTCCTACCTGACCGAGTCTGACCCCGATGGTCTGGACGAGGCAACTGCGGAGCGCCTCGAGAAGCTTCGTGAAGACCTTGCGAATAAGAACGAAGAGCTTTCCGCTCTCACCAGTCGCTGGGAAGCCGAAAAGGCTGGTCACAACCGGGTGGGTGAGCTCCGCGTCCAATTGGATGAGTTGCGTACCCAGTTGGAGTTGGCGATTCGCGCTGGTCGATTCGAAGAAGCTGGACGTCTCCAGAACGGCGATATTCCTCAGATTGAACGTCAGATTCGCGAAGAGGAAGAAAAGGTTGAGGCTGAAGAAAAGGCGAACGCGGCTAATGAGCCAATGATCGCTGAGAAGGTCGGCCCGACTGAGATCGCTGAGGTTGTCGAATCGTGGACCGGAATTCCCGTGGGTAAGCTGCTCCAGACCGAAAGCGAGAAGCTCGTCCATATGGAGGACTTCATTGCTCACCGACTGATTGGTCAGAAGGATGCTGTCCGCGCGGTTTCCGATGCGGTCCGTCGTTCGCGTGCAGGACTGTCCGATCCGAATCGGCCCACCGGTTCCTTCCTATTCCTTGGCCCCACCGGCGTTGGTAAGACCGAACTTGCCAAGTCCTTGGCAGAGTTCCTCTTCGATGATGAACGCGCCATGGTGCGAATCGACATGTCGGAGTACTCGGAGAAGCACTCTGTAGCCCGTTTGGTCGGTGCCCCTCCGGGATACGTCGGTTATGAACAGGGCGGTCAGCTGACCGAGGCCGTGCGTCGTCGCCCCTACAGCGTCGTCCTCTTGGATGAAGTTGAAAAGGCAGACCCCGAGATCTTCAATATTCTCTTGCAGGTCTTGGATGACGGACGCTTGACCGATGGTCAGGGACGTACCGTGGACTTCAGGAACACAATCCTGATCCTGACCTCG
>CAKAPY010000091.1 GCA_916719935.1 uncultured Actinomyces sp.
ACTTCGATGACACTGAAGCAAGCTACACACTGTGGGAAAACCTCGAGAGGGCCTTCACGCGTTTTGCACCTTCAAAGAAGCATGTTGCGCTTGAGCTTCTTTTGGAATATCAGGAATTTGAGCTTGGACGCGAAAAATACATAGCAGCTTGCCAATACGCTGACCAGGCTCTGCGTCTTAATGATCTGTGCGACCCCTATACCGCCCTCATATCTCGAGGGACAATTTGCTCGGCATCACTTCAGGCACACCAACCTGACGAGGCTCTTGCCCAAGCCAAGCACCTCAATGAGATCATTCATGCCTTCCCAACCGCGGTGTGGAATGTCAGTGTCGCACGTCTTATTTCGCGAGCTCTTGCTGAAAAAGATCGATTCACAGAAGCAATTGAAATCCTCGAAGAGGCCTTCAGTACTCTCAATGATTCCCCGTATATCAGAATGCGCTTGGCCGGAGCTGCCCCAACTTTGGCACACCTCTACCTCTGCATCGAGGAATACCAAGACGCCTACGACCTTGCGATGAAGTATTCCGCCGTCCTGCGACAAAACGAAATGTATCAAATGGCTTTGAGTCTTGCCGACACCGCCAGCAATGCTGCGAAGGAGTTGGGGAATTATATTGCCGAGGCCGACGCTGCGGATCTTGCTGCTCAGTTGAGCCACGAGTGGAAAGACTACTTCAGGGAGCATCAGTACCTTCGTCGCGAGGCAGCGGCAATGGTCAAAGGACCGCACGTGGGAGAGGACGATCTTGAACGTGCTCTGGCAGTTCTAGAACGAGATCGTCAGCTCATTGCATCGATCAAGACGGAGTTAACTGAGCAACAAGTAGCCATATCGCATGCTGAAAACAACTACACCTTGGGGTGGGTAACGCTAAAGGCAGGCAAACCGATTGAGGCTATGGACGCTCTTCGCGAATCAATCGCATGCTTCCGTGCATACGAAGAATATGACGAGGCCGGTTACCCAATGGAAGTTCTTGCACGTTGCTATTACGTCACGGGGAATTTCGATGGCCTGCGCGAGTGCGTTGACGAACTCACTGAGATGACAAAACTACCGTCGATGAAACCCACGAGGTTGAGGTCGCTCATTCGCGCGATCCAAGAACTCATCGACGAAGAAGATACCGGGACCCAAGATCAGTCATAGATCCGTGTGCTTGTGGGGGCAAGGCTCATGTGCGCTTGCCCCCCACAACCACGAATAGTTTTAGGACAGATCCGTTACTGCCAAAACCGAAACGGGAACGTTCCCAGCAACCGCCTTCGAATAGGGGCACAGCTGGTGAGTACGCTCAGCCAATGCCTGCGCCTGTGAAAGCTCAAGACCTGGAATCAGAACGCGGATATCAACAGCAATGCCGAAGGATTCACCCTCGGGACCGATTCCGACGCTCACAGCGACCTTCGAATCGGAAACATCAACTCCCGCTTCCTTTGCTGCCAAACCAAGAGCTCCCTGGAAGCACGCACCATATCCCATAGCAAAGAGAGCTTCAGGATTTGCACCACCACCGGGTCCGCCAAGAGCCGGTGGCATATGCATATCTAGGGTGAGATCAGGATCAAAAGAGTGGGCCTGACCAGAACGGCCACCCGTCACCTCAGCGCGGGCGGTGTACACAATTTTCGATGGTGTATTGCTCATGCGGCCATTGTGTCGTTTTTGTCCGAATAGCGCACTACATTTAAGCCGTAGGAGGAAAAAGAATAGAGTAGAACACACTGAGTACCACCGCCAAGGAAGACCATGAATACGCGCACTCGCGGATATCTCATCACGATCCTCGCCTCAATTGCCTGGGGCTTCTCGGGAGTCTGTAGTGAATTCCTGATGAAGGACTATGACGCGAACCCCTATTGGCTCACCGCTGTGCGAATGCTCCTTGCCGCACCGACTACGATGGGCTTCCTTCTCTTCAAAGACCGAGGTTTCTCCGCCTTGCACAGAAGTCTCCTGCGAAACCGTCGTTCCTACCTGCCGATGGTCATTTATTCGGTTCTCGGACTTGCAGGCAGTCAATTGACCTACGTGGTCGCGATCGGCTATTCCAATGCGGGAACGGCAACGGTTATTGAATTCCTCGGCCCCATCCTGATTGTCGTTTTCGTCTGCATCACCGCACGCCGTCTTCCAAAATACACCGAGCTCTTTGCCATTACTTTTGCCTTACTGGGGACCTTTATTCTGGCAACCCACGGGAAGGTTGACTCACTGGCTATTTCCACCGATGCCTTGTACTGGGGTCTTGCCAGCGCGATCGGTTTCGCTCTCTACACGTTGATCCCGGTCAAACTCATCCGCCACTACGGCAGCGAACTGGTCGTTGCTTATGGCTTCATCATCGGCGGGATCGTTTTAGGGCTCGGTGTTCGCGTCTGGTCCTACTCCATTAAGTGGGATTTCATGTCGGTGATGGCCATGGCCGGACTGGTCTTAATTGGCACAACCTTCGCATTCACGCTATTCCTGCAGGGAGTCGGCGATATCGGCCCGGTACGTGCAAGCCTCATTTCCTGCCTTCAGCCGATTTCCGCGACTTTCTTTTCTTTCCTTCTCGTTGGAACCCATTTCACGCTTGTCGATATCGCGGGTATGGCTTTAATTCTGGCAGGCGTTATTATTGTCAGTCTCAAGGATCTTATTTCTGCAAAGCGACTGGATCGTCGTTCTTCTCCCGGAACGAGCGACGAAAAGGCCACATCAGAGGGGAAGTGAATGTCAACATTCCAAGTGGACCTCAGGGGGATGGTTGACCTTCTCTCCCGAAATCTGTATTCCGGTCCGCGCGTATACATTCGCGAACTCCTCCAAAATGGCCTCGACGCTATTGAGGCACGTAGCGCGCTGGACCCTGACTGCCCGCGCCGCGTCACCATCACAATTGAGGGACGCACACTGAAGTGCCGCGATAGCGGAATTGGACTCACCGAAGAGGAAGCTGCGGGACTGCTCTCGACTATTGGCGCCTCATCAAAACGTGATGAATTGGGAATGGCTCGCAGTGACTTCTTGGGCCAGTTCGGGATCGGCATGCTTTCATGCTTCATGATTTCCGACTCAATCACCGTTTATTCACGCTCGGCTAAGTCTCCGAACTCCCCCACCGTCATCTGGGAAGGAAAGACGGAAGGCACCTACACCACACAGCCCCTCTCGGCCTCGGACCCCCACAACTTGGGTGAAGCAGGTACCGAAGTGGTTCTCGAGGCCCACCCCGGCGAGCCCTGGATCGATTCTGATACCGTTCGCGCGTTGGTCGATGAATTCGCTTCGCTACTTCCGATATCGATTGAAGTACGTTCCGACTCCGCTTCGACTTTCCATGGGAATGAGACACCGGTATGGGAACTGGAGCCTTCACAACAACAGCAGTGGTGCGACGAGCATCTTTCCTCCTCAGGGATGGACATCATCCCCATCGATGTTCCCGCCGCTGGAGTCAAAGGTATCGCGGTTGTTTCGCAGCGCCCGAATACGCTCTCTAGCTCCAACCACACGGTATATGCAAAGAAGATGCTGGTGTCACGGACCTGCGAAGGAATCGTTCCACAGTGGGCGTATTTCGTTCGTTTCATTGGGAATGCAAATTACTTGCGCTTGACTGCCTCCCGCGAGCAGCTCAGCGATGATGAGCTTTTAGAAAATACTCGCGAGGCTATTGGCAGTGAGATTCGCGCCTGGCTCGAGGAGATGGCCGAACACTCACCTTCGCGTTTTAACGAGTTCATTTCTACCCATGCGATGGGGCTGCGCGCCGTCGCTATGCGTGACCCTTACATGCTCGACCTCACCGCGCGCTATGTGCCCATGGAAAGCACGGTCGGCGCTGCTCCCATACTGACGCTCCTCTCCTCTGAGGAGACAATCCGCTACACGCGTACCGTTGATCAGTACCGAGCCTTAGCCGATGTCGCCGCCTCACAATCCATAGTGCTGGTGAATGCGGGCTATGCCTACGATGAAGAGCTCATCAATGCTCTGATGACGGATCCGCGTTACTCGACCTTGGCGCAGAAACTTCAACTGGTCGACCCCTCAGAGCTGCTTGACGCCTTCGAAGAATGCAGTTTGTCGGAGCAAGCAGAGGCGATGGACCTCATGCTGCTCGCGGCCGAGGCGATCGACCCCTCTGATTGTGAAGTCGTACTGCGCCGATTTACGCCAATCACTCTGCCGGCACTCTACCTGCCTGACCCAGACTTCGCGGAACGCCACGTTCAGCGTAATTCCCAGGCTCAGGCCTCGAAACTGTGGGCGGGAATCATGGGGGTTACCGATCCCTTCGCAAATTCCAAGCCGCCCAGACTGGTACTGAATCGTTCGAATTCATTGGTGACACGATTGATCGTGGCAAGCCGTTCCCCACAAACCTCCGTCAGTGTCCTGCGTGGGCTCTACGTCCAAAGCCTCTTGGCGGGACGCCAAACTTTGGGACCCAAAGAAAGGGCTTGGGCGGCACAGCTCCTCGGCTCACTCCTCGATTCTGCACTCGGCACAGCCGACAACTAATTCTCCAACGCTCGGAAGGATCTCCCATGCCAAACGCTGAAGACGTACGCGAACTCCTCGACTTCACCTCCCAGCTTCCATGGGGACCGGCGCGTAGTAGCCAAGTCGCACAGGCGGTTGTCTGGGCAGATGCACTCGAGGGCGAGACTGAATTACAGATTGATGCGTACCTCGCTCTGACCTTGTCCTATCAGCAGGGCAACGAAGAATGGAAAGCTCTTGCCCCGGTCTCGCTCCTTCTGAGCCGCTTTGAAAAGAACTCAGCGGACTTCACTCCCGAACAGACCGAAGAACTCGCATGGCTTTTCAAAAGTGCGGTGGCCGCCGCGGGTCGAAACCCTGCGGTCTCGATTGACCAAATCGATGAACTGATCACCTCGCTTGCAACCTTCGTATCCGGCCAGGGCTTTTCCATGCACGCAGTTCACGGGGTACGAGCCATGGTTGGTTTGCGAACGGGGCGCCTGGACGATGCCCGCGAAGCGCTGACCTTGTGGCGCGCTACGCCGAGCGATCAGATTAGCGATTGCGAAGGCTGCGACCCCATGAAGCAGATTAACGAGGCCGTCGCTCACAAAGATTGGGAACGTGCAGTTGCCACCGCGATGCCCCTTTTCGACGAGGAGGGCGCCTGCGGAGCTCAACCCCACGGAATCCGTGCCAAAGCAATGATCCCGCTGTTAATGTCGGGGCGTCCCGAGGCCGCTTGGGAGGCGCATATTCGCTCCTACCGGCACCACCGCGGCGTTGCCAACAGCATCGATTACATCGGGTTACATCTCGAATACCTCGTGCGCTCAGGACGTTGGCAGCGCGCGTTAGAGATCCTGCGAGACAGTATCGGCATGACCTCTTCCCTTGAAAGTGCCTCACTTCTTGCCGATTATCTTCCGCCTGCTGCGTTGACGGCCATCGAGGCCACGCGACGCGGCCAGGGTAATGAACCTTTTGGGGCCCTGTGCACCGGCCAGTCGCAGTGGTGCCAGGGACCACAGCTCGATGTCAATACTCCGCTTTGCGAGGCCGCCGAAAAGCTCTCGCAATGGGCATTGGATGTTGCCGCTCTCTTCGATCAGCGCAACGGAAACGGCTACTACACCCGTTTAGTGCGTGAGGTTCTTGAGGCTGGACCAGTCGACGAACAGGCAGAAAAACGCGCGCAGGGTGAGTGGCAGTTGGAGCTGGTCGGTGAGCGCGAAACCATGCCCGATCCTCTGTCAACTATCGAGGGCGAAGAGCTGCCCGCGCAGCGGGTGTCATCCCGCAGTGCTCGCGCACAGGCCGAGACCATTGACCAGTCAAACCCCTATCCGCCCATTGACTATTCACTGCCTCCTTTACCGACCTCGATGCAAGAGGCTTTTGATCGCTACGCTGCACAGACAGATAGCATCGGCTACAACGTTGAGACTAATCTTCTGACGGATTGGTGTCTTGTTCACACCTTGGATGTCGCTGAGCTGCACTTTGACGAAAGCGATCCTCAAGCCGCTCTTTCCTTTGCAAGTTTTTCAAAAACTCTTCTGTCCTTGCGGAAAGAACAC
>CAKAPY010000092.1 GCA_916719935.1 uncultured Actinomyces sp.
CCTGAAGGCGGGGGCCACAACCTTATCTACGCGAGTTATCCAAGACGCGTCTGGAGCTCTCGGTACTGGGCGAGCTTTTGCTGAACATCAGCGATATAGCTAATCAGCATGACTTCATCGACGCGGTGATTCCGCGCAAAGTTCGCGATCGTTTCAGCAACCTGATCGTAGGTACCGATGATGATCGAACGATCGCGTTGTGCCCATCGCAGTGCGTCCTCTCGATCTTCGGCATTCATCTGCTCGGGGCGTTGGAATCGCACGGGGCGTCCCAGTCGTAAACACATACGGAAGCTCAAGGCGGGAAGTGCTTGTTCTAGGGCTTCCGCTTCAGTTTCTGCGGCGCTCACCGCGAGCGCGGAAAGCGTCTGTCCTTCACCTTCACCCAGATTTTCGGGCAGGTGTGCACGGTAGTGGTCCATGACCTCGGGCTGTTGCTGGCCGCTAAAGAACTGCGCGTAGGCGTAGTTCATGTTTCGAGTCCCCGCCCAGGCCGCGCTCTGACCTGAAGAACCCAGCAACCACAGTTCGGGAAGCTCATCGGGGTGCGGGTAGACACCAACAGAGGTGTAGGGGTGTCCCTCGGGCAGGGTTCCTCGCATGAAAGCCAAAGTTTCATCGATCAGAGCATTGATCGACCCAGGATCAATCGTTGCCCCCTGGTTGAGTGCGCGGGCGGAGATCATGTCACCGCCAGGGGCACGTCCCAATCCCATATCAACGCGTCCGGGGAACAAAGTTGCCAGGGTGAAGAACTTTTCTGCCATCTGCAAGCTGCCCTGGTGCATGGCCATCACACCACCAGAACCAATACGGATTCGCGAGGTCCGGTCCAGAAGGTGGGTCATCACCAGCTCAGGGGCAGAGGACATAAAGACCGGGGTGTTGTGGTGCTCTGCGATCCAGAAGCGATGGAAATCCATCTCTTCTAGCCCGCGAGCCAAGGACACCATGTCTTCAAGTGCCTGATGCGGAGTCGACCCATCAAAAAGCGGAACCTGTTCCAGTGCTGAGAGGCGCATCGTTACCCTTCCGTTTCACACAATATCCGCTACTTAAACACGGTTATTCTTGAGAGTATTCCGCTAGGAAGGAGTGCGCCGGCCGAGCGATTGTCCGCATAAGCGTCAGTTCAGTACCAACTAGGAAAGCACACGCCACCCAGCCAGCACGCTCACACTCACCTCAGCGGAAAGCAGCGCCCCGCCTCGGCGGAATCGCGGGCATGCCCAAGCCGACCACGCGGTGTCCCTCGCCATCAGAGGAACCACCACCGGATCCGCACCCGCAACCACCGCAGGAGGAACCAGCGACGGCCTCGCCGCACAGGTCTTCGGTATCGAAATCGATTCCGACCAACTGCAGCACGCCATCGTCTTCACCATCGCGCTCGGCGGCATTGTGCTGTTGCACAGCGGTTGCCAGCATCAGCTTGATTCGGTTGAGCTGATTGACTTCCGAGGCGCCCGGGTCGTAGTCGACAGCGACGATATTCGCCTGCGGGTAGCGGTTACGCAGCGCACGGAACATGCCCTTTCCAACGATATGGTTCGGCAGGCATGCAAATGGCTGCGCGCAGATGATGTTCGGGCATCCGTGTTCGATCATGTCGACCATCTCCGCCGTCAGGTACCAGCCTTCGCCAGCCTGGTTCCCGAGGCGTGCAATGTCTTCCGAGCGCGAGATCATCTCTTCGATGTCGCGATGGACTTCGAACTTCCCATTTGTCTCTTCGAAAGCCTTGTGAACTGGGACTTCATACTTCTTGAGCAGCCACAGAGCCATAGGTAAGATCTTGCGCTGTTTTCCGTCAATTCCCAGGTTCTCGTAGTCCCACTCTGCGGTCGCAACCGAATTGTGGAAGAACTGCATGAGTCCGGGAAGCTCAGCCTCACAGCCTTCAGCCTCGATGACGTCAACCGCGTGGTTATTCGCATCGGGGTGGAACTTCACAAGGATCTCTCCCACCAGCCCAACGCGGGGTTTACGCGGAATATCACGCAATTCCAGGGCGTCAAACTCAGCAACGCAGCGCTTGATCAGCGTCGAATAGCGCAGGCGCCCCGTCAGGAGACCCGTCGGACCGACACGTCCCAAAGTCTCAGAGCGATCACTCACAACCCACTCGCGCACGATCTGATCCCAGCGGCGGTACAGTTCCATCGCACTTCCGGGCACGGCCTCGTAAGGACGCACGCGAAGAAGCATGGACTGGATCGCATCACCGATGACGAAGGCTTGAATCGCCTTGTGGATATGGCGAATTCCGATCTTAAAGCCGGGGTTGTCTTCCAAGCCTTGAACGGAAAGCGCAATGACCGGGACCTGCGGATATCCCGCATCGCGAAGGCCCTTACGCAGCAGTGCGGCGTAGTTCGTTGCACGGCACATTCCGCCGGTCTGCGTGATGCCGACGGCGGTCTTATCAGGATCCGCACGCCCCGACACAAACTCGTCAATGAGCTGACCGATGACGACGATCGCCGGGTAGCAAGAGTCGTTGTTGACGTACTTCAGGCCCGTTTCCATGGTCTGGCGACTCGTGTGCTCAAGGACTCGAACATTGAGGCCTGCGCGCCTAAACAGCGGCTCGAGGAAACGGAAGTGGATGGGTGACATCTGCGGGGCAAGAATTTCGTATCCCGCATCGCGCATCTCTTCTGTAAAGACGGCTCGCGCTTCGATGTGTCCAGCCTTGACCTGCTCAGATTCTTCGCGCGCAGCAACGGATGCGGGGTCCTCGTGCACCGCGGTGTCGATTGTTCCCGAGGCCATGGTTCCTCGCTCCGCAACCGCCGCTTCCAGGGAACGCAGGCGGATCTTCGCAGCACCTAGGTTCGATACCTCGTCAATCTTGAGGACCGTGTGCACATCGCCGCGTCCCTCAAGGATCTCTTGAACCTGGTCGGCGGTGATTGCGTCAACGCCACAACCGAAGGAGTTGAGCTGAACCATCTCAAGATCAGGTTCATCGCCCACGCGGGCAGCGGCCTCGTAGAGGCGTGAATGATAGGACCACTGGTCGCGCACGCGAAGAGGGCGCTCCAGGCGCTGGTCGACGATTGAGTCCTCGGTCAGAACAGCCATTCCCAGTCCGACAATGACCTCGGGAATACCGTGGTTGATTTCGGGATCGAGGTGGTAGGGGCGGCCCGCCAAGACAATTCCGCGCACTCCATGTTCGCGCATCCACTCGAGTGCTTCGCGGCCCTTTTCCTTGATTTCAGCCTTGACCGCGGCGTCTTCTTCCCAAGCCTTATCCAGTGCACGGGTCATTTCTTCAACGCTAATGTCGTAGCCAAACTCCGCGAAGGTCCGCACGAGGTGGGCGGGTAGGTAATCACGGTTGCCGAAGTTGATGAAGGGGCTGATGAACTTCACGCCCGGCTCATTCAGGCGTTCCATATTGTTACGGATGACTTCGGGGTAGGTTGCAACGACCGGGCAGTTGAAGTTGTTATCCGCGTCGGTGAGCTTTTGCTCGAAATCAACGCAGGGGTACCAGATCGTTGTAATCCCTTTATCCAGCAGGGATTCAATGTGTCCGTGGACGAGCTTGGCCGGGTAGCACACATTTTCGGAAGGGATTGATTCCATTCCCTGCTCGAATAGCTCGTGGTTGCTTCGCCCGGAGATCATCACGCGGAAACCGAGTTCGGTGAGCATCGTGAACCAGAAGGGGTAGTTCTCGTACATACCCAGAACACGGGGAATGCCGATGTCTCCACGGAACGCCTTGGCTTCGGTGAGGCGTCGGTATCCGAAGATCCTCTTGTACTTCCAGTCATAGAGGTTGGGAAGGTCCGACTTGCGTGGAACCTTTTCGAGGCTTGCCCCGCGCTCGCAGCGGTTCCCCGACACATGCCTTTCTCCGTTGGAGAAGGTCGAGATTGTCATCTGGCAGTGGTTTTGACACAGGCGGCAGGTCTTGCGCGTGGTCTCGACCTGGAAGTCCTCGAGGTCTTCCACGCGAGCGAGTGTCGACTCACCTTCACCACTGTCGTGCATGCGGGCCGTAAGCGCCGCGCCGTAAGCTCCCATGAGTCCGGCAATATCGGGGCGAACAACCTCGCGGCCTGTCAGTAGCTCGAATGCACGAAGCACCGAGTCATTGAGGAAAGTCCCTCCCTGGACGACAACGCGCTCGCCCAGATCCGAGGGATCCTTGAGTTTGATGACCTTGTACAGGGCATTACGCACGACCGAGTAAGACAAGCCGGCGCTGATATCGCGCACGTCCGCGCCTTCTTTTTGCGCCTGCTTGACCGAGGAATTCATGAAGACCGTGCAGCGCGTTCCCAAATCCACGGGATTCGTTGATTCCATGGCCATTTTTGCGAAGTTTCGTACATCGGTTCCCATGGTCTGCGCGAAGGTTTGCAGGAAGGACCCGCATCCCGAGGAGCAGGCCTCGTTGACGGAAATTGAATCGACTGCGTGATCCTTGATCCGCAGGTATTTCATGTCCTGGCCGCCGATGTCGATGACCGAGGTGACGCCGGGCTGGATGAATTCCGCGGCGCGATAGTGCGCCATTGTTTCGATTTCGCCCTCGTCCATGGTCAGTGCTGCGGTGACCAGACCTTCACCGTATCCGGTTGCGCAGGAGCGGCCAATCACGGTGCCTTCGGGCAGTTCACTGCGGACCCTTCGGACAATTTCTACCGCTGCAGCAACGGGGTCACCTTCGTTGGAGGCATAGTGGGTGAAGACAATACGGTCATCTTCGTCGATGAGAACAGCCTTGATAGTGGTTGAACCCGCATCAATTCCGAGCCAGCAGCGTCCGCGCGCCTGAGAGAGATCAGCCTTTGGAATGACTTCTTGTGCGTGACGCTGGACGAATTCTTCCTTCTCTTCTGGGGTCGCAAAGAGGGGACGCATTCGCGGAGATTCAGCCTCGACCTGAGCAGTGGCGAGGCGGTCGATGAGTTCACCCAGCGGGCTTCCCTGTTCTTCGCCTCGTTTCTTTGCTTCTTTCGAGGCCAAGAGCGCGGCCCCGATTGCGACGTACAGTTGCGCGTTTTCCGGGGTGATAAAGGAGTCTGCCTTGGGTAGCAGAGTCTTGTAGGCCTCGCGAAGTTGAGGGAGGAAGTGCAGCGGGCCGCCAAGGAACATGACGTTTCCGCGGATGGGGCGACCACAAGCCAGACCCGCAATGGTTTGGGTTGCGACCGCGCTGAAGATCGAGGCCGCAAGGTCCTCGTGCGCAGCGCCCTGGTTGATCAGCGGCTGGATATCCGATTTCGCGAAGACACCGCAGCGCGAGGCGATCGGGTAGAGCTGAGTGTGCGCTTCGGCCAGCGCGTTCAGTCCCGAGGCATCGGTGTGGAGCAGCGTGGCCATCTGGTCAATGAAGGCACCGGTTCCACCCGCACAGGTTCCGTTCATGCGCTGTTCAGGGGTGGGGTGAAGGTAGGTGAGTTTTGCGTCTTCTCCACCCAATTCGATGACGACGTCGACTTCTGGGTGGAGTCGCTGAGTGGATTCTGTTCCGGCGATGACTTCCTGAACGAAGGGGATTCCCATTGCGCGGGCTGTCGTCAGGCCGCCAGAACCGGTGATCGCAGCTTGGACGACCAATCCCGGGTAAATATCCTCGATGTCTTCGAGGAGGTGTCCGAGTTCGGCGCGAACGTCTGCGTTGTGGCGGCGATAGTCGGAGAAGAGGATGCGATTGCCGTCCAAGACAACGGCTTTGACAGTCGTTGACCCCACATCAATACCAAGCTGGCACGGGTGATCGGGAGTGCTTTCGACGTGTAGACGCGAGCCTTCAATGATCTGCGTATCCATGCTGCGAAACTATGACGCAGATTTCTAATTTCCAAACTGTTGAAATTAGACTGAGCTCATGGCGACGATGCATCAACCAACGGCGGGAAAACAGCGAAAAGCGCCTTCAGATTCCCTGACAAATGACCCCGAAGTTTCATCAGGTGTTGAAATTTCTGATTCAAATAACGCAACATCATCTGTAT
>CAKAPY010000093.1 GCA_916719935.1 uncultured Actinomyces sp.
TTGTTTCAGGATCGCGCCCCATGTGTCGCAGTGGCGCGCGGAAGTGGGTGGGGTGGCCTCGCGGGAAAGTCCTCGCGGATGTGGCTTGCATCTCTGAGACTGGGGAGGTAGGCTGTAAGCGATTGATTCCTAGTAAGAGCCGACTTGTTAGCGGCTCCGAATGCTCCACTGCATCGCAGTAACACCGGGTCCTTCTCCGCGAAGGGCCCGGTAATTTTTTAAAGCAGACACAAATGTATGTGCGGTGTGCCACTATGTCTCCATGACTAATTCCTTAGAAAACATTCCGGGTATCCGCTACCGCGTCGGCATTGACGTCGGCCTTCGTTCAATCGGCTTCTGCGCGATCGAGGTGGATGATGAAGATCATCCGATCCAGATTCTGAACTCCGTCGTGCACGTGCATGATGCAGGAACTGGTGGACCGGGTGAAATCGACAGCCTGCGGAAGCGATCGGGCATCGCCGCGCGAGCGCGTCGTAGGGGGCGTGCTCAGAAAAAGCGCTTAAAGAGGCTTGATGCTCTCCTGGAAGATCTCGGGTGGGGAGTCGTATCTAATGAAATGCTGGAATCCCACGCGCCTTGGCACGTACGTAAGCGCCTCTTGAATGAATACATCACCGATGAGGTTGAGCGCCGGCAATGCCTGTCGATCGCGGCGGCACATATTGCGCGGCACCGTGGGTGGCGTAACCCCTATAGCAAGGTTGACACCCTCATGCTGGAGTATGAGCCCAGCGATCGCATGCGCGGCCTAAAAAATAGAGTTGAGGAGCAAACGGGACTTTGCTTTTCGGAACAAGCGACACAAGGGGAGCTCATAGCGACACTGTTAGAGCATGACAAGGACGTGACTGTTCGCGGCTTTGTGCGTAAAGGTGGCAAGGCGACAAAAGAGCTTGGCGTATTGCAGGGAAAGTACATGCAGTATGATCTCGTAGCCGAACTTCGTCAAATTTGCGTCAAGCAGAAAGTGTCGGATGAAGTCTTCAAGCAGCTAGTGTCAACGATCTTCTACTCGAAGGAGCCGCAGGCTGATAAGAAGAATCAGCGTAAGCGAGTTGGTATCGATGAGCTTCAGCTTGCGGTAGATCCTCAAGCTGTAGAGCTACGAGCTGAACGTGCTCATCCGGCATTCCAGAAATTCAAAATCGTTGCGACGCTCGCAAATATGCGTATTCAAGAAGATGGAGTCGGGGAGCGTGCTCTCAGGCCTGATGAGTTGTGTGCTGTTACTGCCTATCTTCTCGATGAGAGTGGAGTTGGAATACCTACATGGGAGGAAGTGGCAGGTCAGCTTGGTGTGCCCCGTCATCGGCTACGTGGAGCCTCGAAAGCTTCACTCGAGACCGGCGGTGGACTTAGATATCCACCCTTTGACGAGACAACTGCACGAGTCGCAGAGTCTGAAATTGACTGGTTGGTTGACTGGTGGATGCAAGCAGATGATGAATCTCGTGGTCATATGATCGACGAGATTTCCAACGGTTGTGGATCAGAAACAAACGATATTGAAGATGAAGAGGTCATTGAACTCATATCTAGTGCCACCGCGGAAGATACGGCAAAGCTGGAGCTACTTGCAAAGAAGCTGCCGTCGGGCAGGGCCGCGTACTCTTTAAAGACTCTCCGTGAGGTAACGTCCTCGATCCTAGAGACAGGTGATGACCTCTCTCGGGTTATCGAGCGCCTGTACGGAGTGGAGCCCGGGTGGGCGCCGACTCCCGCGCCTATCGAAGAGCCGGTTGGAAATCCGAGTGTTGATCGTGTGGTCAAACAAGTTGCTCGATGGCTCAAGTTTGCCGAAGAGCGATGGGGAATCCCGCAAGCGGTCAATATTGAACATACGCGCGAAGGGCTGAAGTCCGCTTCCCTCCTTGAAGAAGAAAAAGAAAATAGAATTAAATACGAGGAGCGTCGCGAAGAGCGCCTTAAGAAAATGTATGCGCAATTGGGGATTAGTGGCCCATTTAGGCGAAGTGAGCAGACGAGATACGAAATCCTATATTTGCAAGACTGTACTTGCCTCTATTGTGGTTGTAAAATCGGCTTCGAAACTTTTGAAATCGATCATATTATCCCGCGTGTTGATGCTTCTTCAGATAGTCGAAGAGAAAATCTGGCTGCAGTGTGTCAAAACTGTAATATTGCCAAAGGTGGGATGCCTTTTGGACAATGGGTGAAACTTAATGACTGTCCAAATGGAGTGAGTCTCGAAGAAGCTATCAAGAGAGTGAAGAGATGGGATAAAGATCGAGTTGGTTTAACTGAGAAGGCAATGCGCAAGAGGAAAGGCGAAGTAATTGGCCGGCTCAAGGCGGAGAAGCCCTATGAAGAGTTTGATGGGCGTTCGATGGAATCAGTGGCCTGGATGGCTATCGAATTGAAAAAGCGCATCGAGGGTCACTTTAACTCAGATTGTGCAACCGGTAAGGTAGTGAAGGTAAATGCCTATAGTGGGCGCCTGACGGCATGTGCGAGGCGAGCTGCTCGTGTTGATAAGCGGGTTCGTCTGATTCGTCTGAAGGGTGACAATGGCGATCACAAGAATAGATTCGATCGGCGTAATCATGCAATGGATGCGCTCGTCATTGCACTGATGAATCCAGCAGTTGCTCGGACCATTGCAGTTCGTGAAGATCGTCGGGAAGCGCAGCAGTTGACACATGCTTTTGAGTCGTGGAAAAACTTTCTTGGATCTGAAGAGAGGATGCAGGAGCGTTGGGAATCTTGGATTGGTGACGTTGAGTATGCGTGTGATCGATTGAATGAACTGATTGATGCCGACAAGATCCCGGTCACTGAGAACCTTCGACTTCGGAACTCCGGAAAGCTGCATGCCGATCAGCCAGAAAGTTTGAAAAAGGCAAGAAGGGGATCGAAGCGTCCACGCCCTCAACGGTATGTGCTTGGCGACGCACTTCCAGCCGACGTGATCAACCGAGTCACTGATCCTGGCTTATGGACTGCTCTTGTACGTGCGCCGGAGTTTGATGACCAACTAGGTTTACCAGCAGATCCATCCAGGAGCCTAAGCCTTCGCGGATCACGAATCTCTGCTGATTTCCCGATCAACTACTTCCCAACCGATTCACCTGCTCTCGCTGTTCAAGGAGGATATGTCGGTCTGGAGTTCCATCATGCTCGCCTGTATCGGATCATGGGGCCGAAAGAGAAAGTAACGTATGCGTTACTTCGGGTCTGTGCAATTGATCTGTGCGGCATTGACTGTTCGAATCTATTTTCGGTCGAACTGAAGGAATCGAGCATAAGTATGCGGACAGCAGATCCCAAACTGAAGGAAGCTATGAAGGAAGGAAACGCTACTCAGATTGGCTGGCTCGTCTTGGGAGACGAGATTCAGATCGATCCTTCGAAGTTTCCTAAGCAATCTATTGGGAAGTTCCTCGATGAATGTGGTCCTATCTCGAGCTGGAGAGTTTCGGCATTAAATACTCCGTCAAAGATCACCCTCAAGCCACGGCTGCTTTCGAATGAGCCGCTGCTCAAAGATAGGCATGGGGGGCGTAAGACTAATCTTGTAGCTTCTGAGTGTGTCGAGAAGATTATGAAGAAGACGGGCTGGGTTGTGGAAATTAATGCCTTGCTCAAGTCGGGTTCGATTCGCGTTATCCGGCGCAATGCTCTCGGTGAGGTTCGCACATCGCCAAAGTCCGGTCTTCCCATTAGTCGGGACTTGAGGTAGTGACATGAACTCGCAGTGGCGCGTGATTGACCTGTGTGGTTTCGAAGGCGAGCTTCGATCGACGCGAGGCGGAGTGGAGGTGTGCCCTGAGGAGGGTACGTCGACGATCATTCCCGTCGCTGAGGTTGCAGTCATCCTCGTGGGCATGAAGGTTGCTCTTAGTGCCGCTGTTCTGCATCGGTTGGCCGAGGCTGATGTCGCCGTCCTCTTCTGCGATTGGAGAGGTATACCGGAGGGCGGCTGCTACTCGTGGTCAGATCATGGCCGAGTAGCAGCCCGCCACCGAGCGCAGGCGGAGGTCTCGCTCCCGCGTAAGAAAAATGCATGGGCGCGTCTGGTTCGCGCAAAGATTGAGGGACAAGCCTCGGTTCTGGAGAACCTTGAGATTCGAGGCAGTGGGGAACTACTCGCGCTCGCGGATCAGGTTCGTTCAGGCGACCCAGGAAACGTTGAGGCGCAAGCTGCTCGCCTGTATTGGTCTCGTGCTCTGGGTAAGGGGGTCGGGCGTCAGCCCGCTGCAGGCCAACTGATCGGTGCGAACGCCTGCCTGGACTACGGGTATTCCGTGCTTCGTGGACATCTGATGAGGGCTGTACTCGCGGCAGGTTTGGCTCCTGCGCTTGGGGTCTTCCACCGAGGCCGAGGCAATGCCTTTGCCCTTGCCGATGATTTGATCGAGCCTTTTAGACCGGCGATCGATGAGGTTGCCCTTCAGCTTCCGCCAACTGCGTCCCCTTCGGATCGTTCGGTGAAGCAACATCTCGTGGCTGCTGCGCAGCAGCGTTTTGACGGAGAAGGGCACGGTATCCCCGCCGTTGCGGAGGCTCTCGCCCAGTCGTTTGGACGCTATGTGGAGGGCGACATCGATCGCCTCAATGTCCTGTCATGGCAGGGACCTTCGCGGGTTGGTGTGGGTGAGTAAGCGTGTCTGATGACGCTATGTGGTGTTTGGTGATGTTCGATCTCCCGGTGGAGACGAAGAAGCAGCGTCGCGAGGCAGCCCGTTTCCGCAATGACCTTCTGGACTGGGGCTTCTGCATGGTGCAGTTCAGTGTGTACGTGAAGTATTGGCCGACCGGTGGGCAGGATCATGCGACGCTGCGGGCGATTAAGACTCATCTGCCGGAGGGCGGGCAGGTGCGGGTGCTGGCGTTGACTGACAGGCAGTGGTCGACGGGGCTCCGTTTTGAGAACGCGAAGCCTCGGAAGGAGCGTGGCTCGCCTGAGCAGCTCCTGATTTTCTAACGAAGATCCCCTGGTTTTCCGCTGTTTTTTAGGGAAAACTAGGGGATCTCAGTATATCAAAGGGGATTGGTGATTGATTCCCAGCACCGAGTCAGCGGTTGATGCGATGCTGGCAGTATATCAAAGGGGATTGGTGATTGATTCCCAGCCTGACATTGAGCGCTCGGCCGCCCTCGACAGTATATCAAAGGGGATTGGTGATTGATTCCCAGCCTAGTATCCTAGTATCATTGTGTGCATGCAGTATATCAAAGGGGATTGGTGATTGATTCCCAGCTTACCGGCTTCGTAGTCTCGGACGGCGTCAGTATATCAAAGGGGATTGGTGATTGATTCCCAGCTGTGAGTGCTAGGCGAATGGCGCGCGCGCAGTATATCAAAGGGGATTGGTGATTGATTCCCAGCCATTGCCTATGCTGCCTATGCTGTATTTCAGTATATCAAAGGGGATTGGTGATTGATTCCCAGCGAGCGCGTGTAGGACATGCGTAGGCCCGCAGTATATCAAAGGGGATTGGTGATTGATTCCCAGCTCCAAGTCAACGCGCATTTGCGCGTCCGCAGTATATCAAAGGGGATTGGTGATTGATTCCCAGCGCGCCAGGTGTGCGCCATGGATTCGCCGCAGTATATCAAAGGGGATTGGTGATTGATTCCCAGCCCTGTGCAAGGAGGGTTCCGTCACCCGACAGTATATCAAAGGGGATTGGTGATTGATTCCCAGCAGTAGCGCAGGCGTGTGTTGGGTGTGATCAGTATATCAAAGGGGATTGGTGATTGATTCCCAGCTGGTGGTTACGCGCCCGCTGTGCTGCGACAGTATATCAAAGGGGATTGGTGATTGATTCCCAGCCCTTTTAGTTTCCCCCCTTGCCGAGGGCCAGTATATCAAAGGGGATTGGTGATTGATTCCCAGCGAGTGGAACGAAAAGCTCTCGGAGCCTTCAGTATATCAAAGGGGATTGGTGATTGATTCCCAGCAACTCGGGGTCCTCGGGAGGGGCGAAGTCAGTATAT
>CAKAPY010000094.1 GCA_916719935.1 uncultured Actinomyces sp.
TCGGAGTTCGGTCAGATTCTTGATGCGATCTTGGGACTGGATGCGGATGTCACCTCAATCGAGGCTGCACGTTCGCGTATGGAAGTTCTTCCTGAGCTTGCAGAACAAGGCTTCAGCCACGGCGTCGGACCCGGTGTGTGGGATATCCACTCGCCCCGTGTGCCTTCGGTTGAGGAACTCACCGAGCTTCTGACCTTGGCTGCTGACTCGATTGAGCTGCGTAACTTGTGGTCGAACCCCGACTGTGGCTTGAAGACCCGAGGCTATGCGGAGACCGAAGAGTCCTTGAAGAACCTTGTTGAGGCGACTCGGATCGTTCGTGAACAGCTTGCGAACTGAGTAGTTCACTTTTGTGTGAGGGTGGAAATGCGGGTGTGGTTCCCGTGTTTCCACCCTTACATTCTTTCGTTTTGACACATCTGTATCATTCGATAGACTGAAGCCATGACTTTTCACGCGACCATGACCTGCCGCCCCATGTGCGGCTCCATGTGCTCGCGAATGTGTATGTGATTGACCTTTCAACCCGTCAATCGCTACCGCTTAAGGAACCACGCTGACTGTGGTGTGTGCGGTACCAAAATAGTTTGGATACATCATGGCTCTTGTTTACACCCCTGAAACCATCACTTCTTCTGCTTCCACGTCTTTCGAAGAATTCCTCGATATTTTGGCAGGACTGAAGCTCTCACCGGCATCGACACATATTGATCTTGATCACCGTCGCCTGGAGGTGTACGGGAATTCGGTCAAGCTCTCCAACAGGGAATACGAACTCTTGGCCTACCTCGCTGGACATGCCGACGAGATCGTTTCCCGAGAAGAACTGCTGGAATCGGTATGGTACGGCGAAGGTCTTGAATCCCAGACTCGCACTATCGATGCGCACATCCGTCGCCTTCGTACTAAGCTTCCCGAAGCTGATCTCATCTCGACCTTGCGCGGCCAGGGCTACCGCTTCAACTCGACTCCTAGCGTCCGCGTCAGCAATACCCGAGTCCATACCCTTGCAGCATAAAAACACCCGGCGAGGAGGGTGTTTCCCTGAGATCCTGCCGGGTGTTGAGGGTGTAATGCTTAGATCACCAAACGATAAATTTCAGAGTCGGGACGCAGCTCTTCAACGTGGAGGGGAGAAGCCTCCATGCGGGCACGCAGACCTGTAATATCTTCTCGATCAGCCAAGTCGATCCCGACCAATGCCGGTCCCGAATCGCGGTTGTTTTTCTTCGTGTACTCGAAGTGAACAATGTCGTCTCCAGGTCCCAAAACATCTTCGAGGAAGCTGCGAAGCGCACCGGGCTGTTGGGGGAAAGTGACGAGGAAGTAGTGACGCAGGCCCTCATGGCGCAGTGAGCGTTCCATGATTTCTGCGTAGCGCGTCATATCGTTATTTCCACCGGAAACAATTGCGACAATCCCTCCTTCTTTTCCTCCCAAAAGTTCATTGCGTTGCTCTGCATCGGAGAAATACGTGCGTGCCGCAGCAGAGGCCAATGCGCCTGCCGGTTCCGCGATCACGCCGTCGGAATGGTACAGATCAAGCATCTCCGTACAGACAGCCCCTTCTGGAACAACCAAAATGTCGTCGACCAGCTCCTTAACAATCGAGTAGGGAAGCTTGCCAGCACGCCCAACTGCTGTTCCGTCAACGAATGGATCAACAGTGGGTAAGGAAACAATCTGGTCCGCTTCCATTGCTGCGGCCATAGACGCGGCTCCCGTGGGCTCAACGCCGTAGATCTTGATATCGGGGAAACGCGAACGGATCCATGTTGCGATACCCGAGAGCAAGCCACCGCCACCGACGGGGACCAAAACTGCCGCGGCCTCGGAAAGCACCTGCTCTTCCAATTCAACAGCGATTGTTCCCTGACCGGCAATGGTGCAGGGGTCATCATAAGGATGCACGTAGGTGCGTCCCGAATGGCGCGCGGCCTCTTGAGCCTGCGCATTGGCACGATCGAATGATCCATCGACAATGACTTGTTCCACCCAGTCGCCACCAATGGTTTCAATGCGCTGGCGCTTCTGCTTGGGTGTGTTCGAGGGGAGGTAGATGGTTCCTCGCACCTTGAGCTGCGCGCACGCATAGGCCAGGCCTTGCGCGTGGTTACCTGCGGATGCGCAGACAACACCTCTGCGGCGTTCTTCTTCGCTCAGGGTACTCATTCGGAAATAGGCGCCGCGCACCTTAAAAGAACGGCACTTTTGCATATCCTCGCGCTTGAGGTAGACCGGTACGCCGATAAGGTTGCTGAGTCGCTCTGAAAGCATGACCGGCGTTTTCTCTACGACCTCACTCAGAATGTCTGAAGCCTGAGCGATGAGATCAGGAGAAAGAGGAAACTGGTCCGTTGTCATGCGTACTCCTAGTGTCGTAGTCAGGTTTATCGTAGCTCAGTGAACCGGCGCGGACTTTGAGAAGCCAGACAGTGAAATCCTATTCATGCGCTTACACTTAAAGCTGTGAGTGATTTGAAAGAACCATTGGTATGGATCGATTGCGAGATGACTGGATTGGATGTCACTCGTGATGCTTTGATCGAAGTAGCGGTTGTGATCACCGATGCGGATCTCAATATTGTCGATCCCGGTATTGACGTCTTGATTACCCCTCCGGCTGAAGCCTTGGAGGGAATGAATGATTTTGTTCGCCAGATGCACACGTCATCCGGCCTCTTGGATGAGCTCCCTTCCGGAACCACTATGGAAGATGCTCAGCAGCAGGTTCTTGACTATATCCGACGTTTTGTTCCCACCCCGAAAAAGGCACTGCTTGCAGGAAACTCAGTGGGGACAGACAAGATGTTCCTTGAAGCCAATATGCCCTTGGTGATTGACCACCTTCACTACCGTCTGGTTGATGTTTCCTCGATTAAGGAATTGGCTAAGCGCTGGTACCGCAAGGCTTTTGAGGAAGCTCCCGTTAAGCACGGCGGACACCGCGCTTTGGCAGACATTCTTGAGTCAATCCAAGAACTTGAATATTATCGCCGAGTTCTTTTCCCGCATGAGCCAATTACTCGCGAACACGCCCGTGAGGTTGCGCGTGAAGTGGCTGACCTTGGTATTCCAAAGGTGGGCGAAGAAGAGAACTAGTCACCAAAGTTATCCACAGAATGTACCGGTATCGGCGTTTTCCACAGACGCTGCTACCGGCCTTTCTTTAGGTCCTTTTCCCCTGCACAGTGGATGCATCCCCATCTTGGGGGCTATAACGAAAGGACAAATAATGGATAACCAAGGAAGCGTTGTTCTTCGCGGTCGGATCGGCTCGGATCTGAGCAGTATGAGTGCGCAAAATGGAACTAAAGGTTTGCGCTTTCGAATGGCTGCTCCGCAGTGGCGCATCACGGATGCAGGCCAATACGAAGAGCGTGAGCCGAAGTGGTACACAGTGTGTGTATGGGACCGTTTAGCGCAAAATATTGCGCGAAGTGTCCAGAAAGGGACTCCCGTGATTGTGTGTGGGCGACCCAGTGCTCGCGGGTGGTTAGGCCCTGATCAACAGGTCCGGAGCGAACTGGTCATTAATGCCAGTTTCATGGGGATCGATTTGGTGTTCGGTCCGGCTGTTGCTCTCAAACCTCAACATCCAAGTAACAATGTCACCGAGTCTTCAACTGCTCCAGCAGAAGAGTTTGCGGCGGGTGGCGGAGAATCAGAGCAGGTTTCTCCTGAAAGCCAACATATTCTCTCGCAAGACGATGATCTGACTCGTGATCGCTGGGAGATCAGTGCTCAGCCAACTGATGAAAGCGACGCAGCATAGTCCTCGTAGATGTCAAAAACACGCGCCGTGCCTTAGCATTAAGGGGTCTGCCGCGTAGCCGGCGTTATGTCACGTGATCCTGAACGGAGAATCCATGGCGGAGTTCATCTACCAAATGATTAAGGCTCGTAAAGCCATTGGTGACAAAGTCATCCTCGACGATGTCACCATGGCTTTCTACCCGGGTGCGAAGATCGGTATGGTCGGACCTAACGGTGCCGGCAAATCCTCGATCCTCAAAATTATGGCTGGCTTGGATGAGCCCAGTAATGGTGAGGCGCGCCTGAGCCCCGGTTACACCGTCGGAATCCTCATGCAGGAGCCCGAATTGGATGATTCCAAGACCGTTCTTGAGAACGTGCGTATGGGTGCGGCCGATACCTTTGCCAAGCTTGCCCGTTTCAATGAAATCTCTGAAGAGATGGCCAATCCTGACGCCGATTTCGATGCTCTCATGGAAGAGATGGGCAAGCTTCAAACAGAGATTGATGCTCTCAATGCCTGGGATATCGATTCGCAGCTCGAGCAAGCGATGGATGCATTGCGATGCCCGCCGCCGGATCAGCCTGTCAGTGTCCTTTCCGGTGGTGAACGACGCCGAGTAGCTTTGTGTCGTTTGCTCATCGAGGCACCCGATCTTCTGCTTCTTGACGAACCGACAAACCACCTTGATGCTGAGTCAGTTCTTTGGCTGGAAAAGCATCTGTCGACCTACCCGGGCGCAGTGATCGCTGTGACCCACGATCGCTACTTCCTCGACCACGTCGCACAGTGGATTGCTGAAGTTGACCGCGGTCACCTCTACCCCTACGAAGGTAACTACTCGACTTACTTGGAGACGAAGGAAAAGCGTCTCCAGATTCAGGGCCAGAAGGATGCCAAGCTCGCTAAGCGTCTGAAGGAAGAACTTGAATGGGTTCGAACCAGTCCTAAGGGACGCCAGGCAAAGTCGAAGGCGCGTCTGGAGCGCTACGAAGAAATGGCTGCCGAGGCCGAACGCAGTCGAAAGCTTGACTTCGAAGAGATTCAGATTCCGCCGGGGCCCCGCTTGGGTAACATCGTCATCGAGGCGACAAACCTTAAGAAGGGCTTTGGGGATCGTGTTTTGATCGATGGCCTGTCGTTCTCGCTGCCGCGAAACGGTATTGTCGGTGTGATTGGTCCTAACGGCGTGGGTAAGACCACTCTGTTCAAGACCATTGTTGGTCTTGAGCCTCTTGACGGAGGAGAGCTCACCATTGGTGAAACCGTCAAGCTCAGCTATGTCGACCAGAATCGCGCGGGTATTGATCCCAACAAGACTCTGTGGGAAGTTGTCTCTGACGGCTTGGACTACATTCAGGTGGGCAATGTCGAAATGCCCTCGCGTGCTTACGTCTCTGCCTTTGGATTCAAGGGTGCAGACCAGCAGAAGCCTGCGGGCGTTCTTTCCGGTGGTGAGCGTAACCGACTGAATCTCGCGCTCACCTTGAAGCAGGGGGGAAACCTCTTGCTGCTGGACGAACCGACCAACGACCTCGATGTTGAAACTCTGTCCTCTTTGGAAAATGCCCTTCTGGAATTCCCCGGTTGTGCGGTGGTCATCACCCACGATCGTTGGTTCCTTGACCGCGTGGCAACCCACATCCTTGCGTGGGAGGGAACCGAAGAGAACCCTGCCTCGTGGTACTGGTTTGAAGGTAACTTCGAGTCCTATGAGAAGAACAAGATCGAACGTTTGGGCTTGGATGCAGCAGCGCCTCACCGCGTGACGCACCGTAAGCTCACTCGTGACTGATCCTAGGATTAAAACTCAATGGGAGGGGACGGCTTTGTCGCCCCCTCCCATGGTTTTCAAGGCTGTCGATTAAAATCCGTGTAGTTTTTGTAGTCGGCTGCGCTTGTGCCGATGCCTGTGACTGCGTACGGATTAGCCCTATGCCATGCCGCTCATCGGTTTGCCGGTCTTGGGATCAACCCCAAATCCCCAGTGGCTAGATGTATGTCCTTCAGTAGGAACGCGGAGCATCGCCTCTTGACTAGCGTGAGCGACAAGGACCCCCGCCTCGGTGAAGATTGAGCATTCGACTAGCACTCGGCCGTTCACGACTTGGGTGCAGCGCTGGTCGAAGAGAAGCCAGTCATTGATGTCAA
>CAKAPY010000095.1 GCA_916719935.1 uncultured Actinomyces sp.
CCGGCCCACACTCACATGTATCTAGCTCTCAGTCAAGATAGTCACGCAGGACTTGCGAACGAGAGGGATGACGAAGCTTCGACATCGTCTTGGATTCAATCTGACGGATACGTTCGCGCGTCACTCCGTAGACCTTGCCAATTTCATCAAGAGTCTTAGGCTGACCATCTCCAAGACCGAAACGCATCGAAACGACGCCTGCTTCGCGTTCAGAGAGAGTGTCAAGAACTCGGTGCAACTGCTCTTGAAGCAGAGTGAAAGACACGGCATCTGCGGGAACAATAGCTTCAGAATCCTCGATCAGATCACCGAACTCGCTATCGCCGTCCTCACCAAGAGGAGTATGCAGAGAAATCGGCTCACGTCCGTACTTTTGAACCTCGACAACCTTTTCAGGAGTCATGTCCAGTTCTTTAGCAAGCTCTTCAGGAGTGGGTTCACGACCGAGATCTTGAAGCATTTGACGCTGGACACGAGCAAGCTTATTAATAACTTCGACCATGTGGACGGGGATACGAATAGTACGCGCTTGGTCTGCCATCGCACGCGTAATCGCCTGACGAATCCACCAGGTCGCATATGTCGAAAACTTGTAGCCCTTCGTGTAGTCGAACTTTTCAACCGCACGAATAAGGCCAAGGTTGCCTTCCTGAATCAAATCCAGGAATTGCATTCCGCGTCCGGTGTAGCGCTTTGCCAGCGAGACAACGAGACGGAGATTAGCCTCGAGAAGGTGGTTCTTTGCCTGCTGTCCGTCTTGGGCGAGAATATGAAGCTCGCGCCGCTGACGAGAAGTCAAATCGTTGGAGGTGGTCTTCAGCAATTCTTCGGCGTACAGACCAGCTTCGATTCGACGGGCAAGGTCAACTTCTTGTTCCGCGTTAAGAAGCGACACCTTACCGATTTGCTTGAGATAGTCCTTAACGGGGTCAGCCGTCGCACCCGCGACAGTAACCTGTTGAACCGGCTCATCGGTCTCATCAGAATCAGAGACCACGAAACCGCCCTTTGACCGCACAGCTGCTACTGCCTGAGGCTTTGAATCCTGATCCAGTGATGAAGTGTCGTCATCAGAGTCCTTGTCCTCTGAGTCATCTTCATCTGCATCATCGGCATCTACCTCGATGTCGTCGACATCGGTATCAATATCTACAACATCTTCAAGTTGGGCTTCTTCGACGATGTCGTCTTCGAGATCCTCGACCTCTTCAGACTGAGAATCTTGGGGAACCTCTTCGACCTTTTCAGCCTTCTTCTTGCGCGTCCGCTTCGCAGGCTTCGCAACGGCTTCCTCAGCAGATGCGCTTTCTTCAGCCTTCTTTGCCTTCTTACGCGTTGTCCGCGGCTTCTTTTCGGGTTCTACTTCAGCAGCGTCCTCGTTCTTCGCGCTCTTTGAAGCAGTAGCCTTCTTGGTCGCCCGTTTTTTAGCGGGCGCCTTCTCTTCCGTTGCGGCGGCAGAATCGGTGGCGGTAGATGCGGGCTTCTTGGTCTTCTTCGCCTTCGCAGCCTTCTTTGGCGCTTCGGCCTCTTCCCCTTGGGCTTCTACCGATGTAGTCTTTGACGAGCGACGCGTACGCGTAGCTTTCTTGACCTCAGGGGCTTCATCTTCAGTATCGCGGGCGCTGGTAGCGCGAGATGGAGACACTCGAATCCCTTTCATGGGTTGACAGATGAGCCGCCAATCCACTGGACGGCGACAGACTGCCTACAATTATAACTATCCCTTTGTCACTCGCGCAGCATGAAAGTGCGTAAATAGGGGTGAAACTAGGCGCTCGTATCCTCAAAACGCCACGACGATGTCATCACCGGGCAGGGAGCATCAAGCAAAATCTGAGTCGCTGTATTGCCGATCGTTGTACTCTTCGAGCCACCAGGTCGCAGGCCAATGACGATCATATCCGCGTCGATCCTACGCGCCCAATCAAGTACGGTTTCCGCCATTGACATATCACGTCGGCAACGCATGACTTCAAAAGAAACCTCGGTTCCGTCTAAGCGTTCCCATAGATGCGCCTCAGCCGAATTCTCATCAGCGAAGATACCCCCGCACTCGTGAGATGCGACAACAACCATCAATGATGTCCGCATCCAGGACGCCAGACGTACTGCCTGATCCAGCGCGGCATCAGACTCGCGATTCCCGTAGTAGCTCAAAACGATTGCCACGAAACCTCCTTAATTGCATTTTCATCATAAGAGCAGGGAGTTAAAGACGTGAAATTGTTTTATAGACTGGTCACATGACTTCATTGAGCGAGCAGCTTCAGGCCTTAGCACCACGGATCGAGGAGCGTGCCCACGCCGTCCTCCAAGACCTCGCTGACACAATTGCACCAGCCGCTCAGATCTCGCCGCTTCTCCAGGTAGCTCATTCAAGTCTTGAGGAAGGCAAACGTTTCCGAGCATTCCTCGCTTTTGTCGGAGGGAGTATTGCGAATCATTCACCTCTGCAGGCGCTCAATCTAGACGATCTTGGCGCAGCATTGGAGCTCTACCAAGCCAGCGCTCTGGTTCATGATGACATCATCGACCATGCGCCCACGCGTCGTGGTCGTCCCTCTGCACATGCTGCTTTCGCTGCACATCACCGCTGCGCTTTATCCCGAGGCGATAGTGAAGATTTCGGGATAAATTCCGCAATCCTTGCTGGAGATTTCCTTTTCTCCGCAGCTGAACTTGCAATGATTCGCCAATGCGAGGCAATCCCCCACTACCGTGATGGCGTGATGGAGCTCTATGCACAAATGCACGCCGAAGTCGCAATTGGGCAATTCCTTGATATCGCGGCCGAACAGCGACCACTGAATGTTCATGACTCGCAGGCGATTAACGCACAGACAGCACTGACAATCGTCTCTCACAAAGCCGCCAACTACTCGGTCGTCATCCCGGCAACTCTTGGGGCCCTCGCATTGGGCGCTTCGCGAGCAGATACCGATTCGTTGCGGATGATTCTTAGTCCGTGGGGACATGCTTTCCAGCTACGTGACGATGACCTTGGAATTTTCGGCGATCCACGAGTTACGGGTAAGAGCGCAGGAGATGACTTACGCGAAGGAAAACGGACCTACCTTCTTGCCCTCACATGGCAAGAAGCAAACGCAAGCGAACGGGAAAAGCTTGCCCACGGCCTCGGCAATCCTGAGCTTAGCGAAGAAGAGCTCGAGGAACTACGCGGGATCGTCAAGCGCCGAGGTCGTCGTCGCCATGAAGAAGTCATTTCGACTTTCGAGGCCGAGGGCTTCCTTGCGTTGGAATCCAGTAGATTCAATGCCGACCAGCGCGAATTGTTAAGCGAAGTCGCGGCGATGCTGATCAAGCGCTCGAAGTAAGCGAGTACGCCAAGAGAAATTGTGTATCTCTAACCGAAAACTCACCTACAGAGATCAGAATCCTAGAACAGAGGCAATGCGATTCACACGGTGGTGACGACCGCCTAGAAGAGCAGACATTGGCGTCTCCCCTAGTTCTTCATGCTCGGTGTAAAGCCAACGTGCGGCCTCTTCAGGGCTAAAACCACCATCAGCAAGCAAAGTGAGGGTCCCGGGAAGATTAAAAAGTGGTTCGTATCCGCTATCAGTCTTAATCAGGATTTCTTCGGGAATCCCAGAGTTTCCTGCTTCATCGGTATAGGTAAAGAGGATGTGGTCGCGGACCAATTGCTTAACTCGGCGAGGCTCAATACCAAGCCTGCGTGCAACCTCTTGAACGGACAGAAGGGAAACAGCTTCACTCATGGGACAATGATATAGCGTGGGAAGGGATTCGCGCCCCAGCACGGCTCGCGGGCTTTCCTGCGCGCATCACCTGAAATCTCCAGTAAAATCCTAACGATGACTTCTGAGACAGAATTTGACCCCGAGGACCGCAGCGACGCCGAAAACGGCACTGACGGCCAGGGTGCATCTGTGCCTGCTGACCCATTGATTGGCCTGCTCGTCGATGACCGATACCGGATCCAAGCACGCCTTGCACGCGGTGGTATGGCTACCGTCTACGTCGCGCACGATGAGCGTTTGGACCGTCCAGTTGCACTCAAGGTCATGCATCCACATCTGGCAGAATCTGCTGATTTTGTTGCGCGTTTTAGGCGCGAGGCTCGTGCAGCCGCACGAATTGTTTCACCGGGAGTCGTTTCGGTCTTTGACCAGGGAGTGATTCACGGGCAAGGCTTCCTCGTGATGGAACTTATCGACGGAACCAACCTTCGCGCACTATTGCAGGCACAGGGCGCTTTCACCCTTGCTCAGTCCCTTCAGTACACGCAGGATGTTCTTGAAGCGCTGCGTTCAGCGCATCGAGTCGGTGTGATCCACCGTGATATCAAGCCCGAAAATGTTTTAGTACCCAGTGAAGGCCCTGTACGCGTTACCGATTTCGGTCTTGCACGCGCAGCATCAGAAGTATCGATGTCAACGACCGGTTCAATGCTTGGAACCGTCGCATACATGGCGCCAGAGATCGCGACTACTGGAACTTGCGATGCGCGAAGTGACATCTATGCCGTTGGGATCATGCTCTATGAAATGCTCACGGGCTCAGTTCCGTGGCAGGGCGAAAATCCCATGCAAATGGCCTATCACCACGTGAACGACTCTGTTCCGCTTCCTTCTGAAGTTGAGCCGTGGATTCCTCGCGAAATTGATGATCTTGTTGCATCGCTTGCAGCTAAAGACCCCGAGGACCGCCCCGTTGATGCTCAAGAGGCTCTTGATTTGGTGATGCGTGCTCGCACGTCACTGCCCGCAGAGCTCATGAGTCGGCGCGCGGATATCGACAGCACTGACGACAACGAACAGCGAACCACTGCACTGGGACTTGTCGAGTTGACTTCTCCCCTTCCGGCACAAAAACTCCCAGCCACCTCGCAAGCTATCGTTCATGTCTCTGGGGGGATTGCCCACGCCGCCCCACAGGCACGGACCCGGAAGCGTTTTGGCAAAGTTCTCGCTCTGATTGTTTCGTTGCTGCTTGTTGGAGTCATCGGAGGCTTTTGGTGGTGGCATGAATACGGGCCGGGGTCCTACCTGACCATGCCAGTCACTGATGGACGCGCTGTTTCTGATGTTGAGAATGATCTACGCTCACTGCATCTCAATTTCCAAGAACGTGAAGATTTCTCAGACACTGTTTCTCAAGGAAATGTCATCTCTTCAACACCGGGAAGCGGCGAAGCTGTTCACAAACGTGCTGAGGTTCTTTTAGTCGTCTCAAAGGGCGTTGACATGCGTAATGCGCCAAATCTCAGCGGCATGGAAACAGACGCAGCGAAGAATGCCCTGACAAGTGCGGGACTTGCAGTCGGCGATGTTCGCGAAGACTGGTCCGAAGACATCGAAAAGGGCAAGGTCATCTCGCAATCTGTCCCCGCGGGAGCCTCGGTTCGCCACGATACAAAGGTTGATATTGTCGTCTCTAAGGGCCGCGAGCCCTTATCGGTTCCCGATATTAAAGGCAAGAGTGCCGGTGAAGTCCGTCAAACCCTCGAATCAATGGGACTGAGCGCAGAGGAAACCGAGGCATTTTCATCAACAGTTGCTCAGGGAACCGTGATCTCTCAAGAAACCGCTGCGGGTACAACTCTTCATCGCGGAGATAAAGTCCAGTACACGGTCTCCAAGGGTCCAGAAACAGTAGAGGTCCCCACTGTTCAAGGACTCCAAGAAAGTCAGGCTCGTGCGGCCCTCGAACGTGTCGGCCTTCAGGTCCGTGTTGAACGCTTCATGGGCGGACTATTTGGAACTGTGCGTTCTTCTGACCCTGCAGCTGGAACGGTCGTTCCTCGAGGAACCACAGTGACCCTGACGATTGTCTAGTCCCTTAGTGGCTAGGCAGTATGAAGGTTGAGTTTTACCTATGGGTGTGGGGGTGAA
>CAKAPY010000096.1 GCA_916719935.1 uncultured Actinomyces sp.
CATGCTCTTCACGAAGGGGGACGCACGATGAGCGCTGCACAGGTTCGGGAACGCGCATACCAGGCTGCGCCTCGTCCCCTCAATCGCAAGAAAATCCATCCGGGCAAGATTGCAGTCAATGCGATTTTGGTTATTACTTCGCTCGTCTGGCTCCTTCCCGTGTATTGGATGGTGAACTCAGCATTTCAAACCGAGAGAAACCTTCTATCGAGCCCGCCAAAGCTGATCCCCGCACCGCTGACCACCGAACACTTCACCAAGGTGCTCTCATCTCCCGCATTTCACTCCGCGTTGCTTATGTCTTTGGGCGCGGCAGTCATTACCGTTGTGGCAACAACCCTGTGCTCACTTCTTGCAGCTTTGGCCTTGGCACGTTTTAATTTCCGCGGCCGTCGGACTCTGATTGTTGCAATTCTGGTGATTCAGATGATCCCCGCCGAAGCGCTCTTTATTTCCCAGTACAGGATGTTGGACTCATGGGCGCTGTTGAACTCGGTTGCTGGTCTGTCATTGCTGTACGTGGGTGGCGTGCTCCCATTCGTCACGTGGATGATGCGCGGTTATGTCGAGGCCGTTCCCGAGGAGCTCGAGCAGGCCGCAATGATCGACGGATGCACCCGAATCCAAGCATTCATGCGTGTGACCTTACCGCTTCTCGCGCCGGGATTGGTATCGACCTCGGTATTTGCTTTCCTTCACTCCTGGAATGAATACACGCTGGCCCTGATTGTGCTCTCTCGCGATTCGGCAGTGACCTTGCCGCTGTGGCTGCAATCTTTCCAGCAGGGCCTGCAAGGTTCGGACTGGGGCGGTGTGATGGCAGGATCGACACTTATCACAATCCCAGTGCTGATCCTGTTCATTTTCGTTCAGAACCGGATGTCGACCGGCATGGTGTCGGGGGCTGTGAAGGGCTGAAAAATCTTTACTGGCAGCCGCATGTCGGTCTGTCAATATGCGGCAAAGTCAGCAGGATCAGATCAGGTTTCGCTTCTGCATGATCTTCAGGGCCACCCAACCGAAGGGAGCGCGGCCGTAGAAGGTCACCAGACGGTAGATGATCGCGGTCGGAAGAGCCATGGACACGGCGATTCCTGCAACTTGAAGGCCACCGGTGAGTGCGGCCTCGACCGGACCGATGCCACCGGGGGAGGGGACGACAGAACCCAGCGAGTTCGAGGCCAAGTAGGTGATGGAGAGCGTCACCAAGTTCAATGACCCGCCCATTGCAGTCAAGGACGCCCAGAAGGCTCCAACGAAACCGATATTCATGAGCAGGTTTCCACCGAGCACCGCGAGAAGGCGCTGAGGCTGACCGGCAACCCACAGAAGACGCGGATACACCTGCTTCCATGTCGGCTCGATCTTCGACCAAATGAACTTTCGGATCTTCGGAATCGAAATGCACACGATGACAATCACAGCTACGACAGCGGTTCCGGCAATAATCGCGCCGTAGGGGAGTGAAACCGACAGCGACGAACCCGAGAAGAACAGGACGATGACCAACAATGAAACGGTCACCAGGAACTGGGAAATCTGCTGCAAAGTAACGGTGGTGACGGCAGCGGCTGTCGACATCTTCTGCTTTGTCAGGAAACGCAGGTTGAGCGCCGCCGGACCAATTCCAGCGGGAGCAACAAGAGTGATGATCGAGGCTGCGATCTGAGCCAAGATGGCATCGCCAAATTTGACCTTCTCTTGGCTGAAGGCAACCAGGGGAACGGCTCCTCCAACCCAGGTTGTTGCTGCGAATACGAAAGCGACAGCGATCCAAATAGGGCTTGCCTGCTTCACCGCAGTGACGATATCGGAGAAGTTGAGCGAACCCATCAACACGACAACCGCAACTGCCAGAACACCGAAGGTAATCATTGTCCTGGGTGCGAAGCGCTGAAGGTTTGCGGGCTGAACGGATTCTTGCGGGGTGTCGGCGACGATCGCCTCGCGCAGGCGATCCAGAAGGTCGCTGCGTCGAAGAGCGGAGGAAACCTCGGAAGGAAGAACCGGCTTTTGAAGAACCGGTGCGCAGGCGACCAATTCCGCTTCGCTGAGGTTTCGCCGTGCCGAGGCAAGAGCTCGCTCGGGCCCGGCATAGATAGCAAGTAGGGTGAGGAGCTGAGCGATATCAATGCGTTGGTTGAGCTCAGTAGTTGCCACCTCGCCTTCATCCCAGTGGATGAGCCAAACCTCTGAGGACTGGTCGAGTACGACGGACGAAGGGGCGATGTGGCGGTGGCTGATCGCGTGAGAGTGCGCCAAGAGGAGCTGCTTCCACGCCTGATCAAGAATGTCATCGCTGAGTGCGTCGGTGTCGGCCAGATCCTTGAGGGAAGCTGTCGGGGGAAGGGCTCGCATTGCCGTCATGATTGAGTCCCCAGCTTGAGCAATACCCATGGGCTCGGGCAAGTGAACACCGGAACGTTTAGCTGAAATAGCGGTCAGCATGGAACGCTCTGCAGCTGCTTTCACCGAGGGGGAAACCCAGCGAGAAATCCCGCGTAGGCGAACGTTGTTCCATACTTCCAGGAGTGTGCCGGCCATACCGCGGCCCGGATCCAAAATAGTGATTTCGTATGGAACGCCGTAGGTATCCCAGACCTGGTAGTGGCGGTTTCCGTCGACCGGTGGTCGGCGGGCAATCGTGTATTCCGCTGAATCAGCTTCAGCGGTCTTCATATGGAAGTGGCCGTGTGGTGTTTCCGTAACAGTCCATGTGTCGAGCGTGACGCCGGCGGGAAGAAGGTCTGTGCGGATGACGCGTGAGGGAATAATCCGGATCGAGAGCAGCGCCTTCACAATCTGGCCGCCCGAGGCACTGCGGTCTTGGAAGCCCAAGAAGAAACGCGACGAGACACCAAAAGTGCGACCAAGAAGAACGGAGATCAACGCTGATGGAAGAGTGAGTTGCCCTCGAAGTACCCAAATGACGATGATGATGCCCAGAGCCCAGTAGGACCAGCGGACTGAACGAAGTGCTTCGGCTTCACCCGCAGCTGTGAAGAGGGCAATGAGAGCGATTGCGACCAGGTTGATCGCGATGTGCGAGGCCGTCTGTCCGTTCTCTACGTTCGTCACCCTAAGCGGACCAGTGATGGTTTCAGGAAGTTGGCGAAGTCCCAGCAAGATGACATACGAGGCCACGCCGGCGATCATGGCGGTGGTGAGAGCTTCGATGGCAGTGGAGACCTGACGACGGAATAGCAACATTCCGATGACGGCGATGGGGGTGACCAAGATAGTCAGGCCCTCCAACAGCGACAGGGGCATCAGGAGGAGATCGCGGATCACTGTGACTCGTAGAACGTCTTGGGCGACGCCTTCTGTCGTTGAGGATGCGACGAATCCCAGGCCCCACACAAGGAGAATTCCCATAAGGCACATGATGGCCTCGTAGAGATCAGCCCGGCGCCGACGGCGGGAAAGCAGGTGATCGGCAAAGAAAACGGGTTCGGGAAGCCGAGAGTGCAAGGAAGTGGGTGCAGTCGATTCAGGTGCATCCACCGGTGGTTCCACAGAGGATGTGGGGGCCTCGGTTATGTCAGACGTGACCAGTTCCTCGGAATTCTCCATGGATGACATCCTATCTGGTATGCAAAGACCGGTAGGGTTGACTCAAGTAACATGCCGTGCACTTTGTCATTCGTTGTACCCAATTGAAGGAATTCTGCATGCTGAACGCCATCCTTGTGAACGCCTCAGGGCTTGACACCTTCATTCACTGGTTTAAAGACCCCGAAAGTCTGCTGGTTGCAATGGGACCGTGGGTTCTGTGGGGGACGATGCTCATCGTCCTCATTGAGTCGGGTGTCCTTTTCCCTGTTCTTCCCGGAGAATCTCTGCTCTTCACAGCAGGTTTGCTGCACGATCGACTGGGCCTGCACCTGCCAACCCTGATCATCATGGTTGTTGTTGCAGCCTTCATTGGCGCGCAAATTGGTTACTTCCTGGGTGCGAAGTGGGGGCGCAAGCTCTTCAAGCCGGATGCGCGGGTACTAAAGACCGAGCACTTGGAGAAGGCTGAGCACTACTTCCGTGACTACGGTGGTCGTTCGCTGGTGATTGGTCGTTTCATTCCCTTCGTGCGGACCTTCATTCCGCTGGCCGCGGGAATTGCACGCTATCCCTACAGCAAATTCCTGCTGTTCAATACCCTGGGTGCACTGCTGTGGGGCGCTGGCTTCATTATTGTCGGTTCGCTGCTGGGCAATGTCCCCTTTGTTCACGACAACCTCACGCTGATCTTGGGCGTCATTATTCTGGTTTCGGTCCTACCCGTGATCCTAGAAATCATTGGGCAGAAGCGTAATGGTGGCGCTCAAGCCAAGGATGCGACCGAGAATGTCGTATCCGCGCAGGAGGACCGTTCCGAGTGAGCACCTTGCGAATCGCATTTCTTGGCCCATTTGGAACCTTTACCGAGCAGGCTTTGCGTCAGGTCGCCCCCGAAGAGGCAGAACTCATTCCACTGACTTCTCCTCCTTTGGCGATGAAGGCCGTGCGTGAGGGAAGGGCAGACTGGGCAGTTGTCCCCATTGAGAACTCCATCGAAGGCGGTGTCAATGCAACGCTCGATGCCCTGGCAGATTACCCTCAGCTGGTGATCCGTGCGGAAATGCTGGTGCCGATTACCTTCCACCTGGCTGTTCGACCGGGTACCCAAGTATCGGATATTCGCAAGATTGGAACCCACCCGCACGCGTGGGCACAGTGCCGAAACTGGGCTGAGGAAACCTTCCCCGGCGTTGTTCACGTCCCCACGACCTCGACTGCTGCAGCGGCCGAGACCTTGGGTTCGGGCGAAAGCGCATTCGATGCGGTTCTGTGTAACGCAACCTCGGTAGATCGTTACGGTTTGGAATCGCTGTTCACGGATGTTGCGGATAATCCGGGCGCTATCACGCGTTTTGTGTGCGTGAGAAGGCCGATTGAAGGGTCGTTAACTGCTCCGACTGGACATGACAAGACGACCATTCAAGTTGCGCTGCCTGTGAACCAAGCGGGATCGCTGATGCGTTTGCTTGAACAGTTCTCGGTGCATGATGTTGACCTGTCACGAATCGAATCGCGTCCCAGCGGCGATGGTTTGGGTGCCTATACCTTCTCGATTGACATGGTTGGACACATCGCTCAGGAACATATTCAGGCGGCACTGCGCGGGTTGTATCGAGTGTCTCCGGATGTGCGATTCATGGGCTCGTACCCCAGCTCGACGGTCAATAGTGCGGATGTCCCCCAAGATGACGAGGACTATCGACGCGCGCGAACCTGGGTGCGCGAACTCCTTGCGGGCGTCGAGCAGGAGTGAACTGCTGATTTTTACGAGGCCGGTTGGTGCTTGAGGGCGTCAGCCGGCCTCGCAGTTTAGTTAAGCAAGGTGCGCATTGCGCCTGTTTTGCGCATGAGGCGGACCAGGCCTCGGCGGGTAAAACAAAAGGACCCAGCTTTCGCTGGGTCCTTATTACGTGCGCGAGGGGGGAGTTGAACCCCCACCCTATCACTAGGACACGGACCTGAACCGTGCGCGTCTGCCTATTCCGCCACTCGCGCGTACGTGGAAACTTTAGGGAATGAGGACGCAGAAGTCAAACCGAAGTGTGAAAGGCGGCGAGCGTCACCTTGAGAAGTGCGGAGATGCTCTTCCTATAGTTGATCGCCACCCGTGCGCGGCTAGCTTCTGTTCTTCTTTTACTTCGCAAGGAAGCGCTGAACGAAGCTTTCGGGTAGATACAGGTACTTTTCTGTAAGCCCCATAAAGGTTTCGAAGTCGATCTTGGGATTGCTGAAAAGCTCGTGAAGGTCGGGATTATCACCCCGGGTAATCGGGCCGAATTCTCCAGTGGGTAGGCAGTAGAAGATATCGCGACTGAT
>CAKAPY010000097.1 GCA_916719935.1 uncultured Actinomyces sp.
TGGAGACCGTCTACCTCATGCAGTCCCCCGCAAACGCCCGCCACCTGCGCGAATCGATCGCACGTCACCGCGCTGGTGAGGGTGTCGTCCATGACCTCGTTGAGCCCGACAAGGACTGACCATGCACATCACGTGGGACGAGGAAGCCTGGAACGACTATGTCTGGTGGCAGTTCGAGGACCGCAAGACCCTCAAGCGCATCAACGTACTCATCAAAGACATCCAACGCAACGGAAACGAGGGTATTGGCAAACCTGAACCTCTCCGCTACGAGTTTTCGGGGTATTGGTCGCGCAGGATCGACTCACGTCACCGCCTGATCTACCAGATCAGCGACGATGGTAAAACTCTCTGGATCATCTCCTGCCGCTATCACTACGGCCAGTAGCCCCCGCAGTTTTAAAGCAGCGCACTGCCCAGGCGGCAGATGTTATCGATGTAGTGCTTGTACCAGGGAAGTGCTTCCCACTCGTCGATGGTAAGCAAACGAGATCGCGCAATGATGCGCTGGTCGTTTTCCAGGAGAAGATCAACAAGATGCGAGTCATGGGCCAGCAGCATGACTTCGTAGTTCAAGCCGAAGGAACGGTAATCCGTGTTGGATGATCCGATAGCCGCAAGCTCCCCATCAACCACAACGTACTTCGAGTGCAGCATATTGGGCAGTGCGTAGAGGTGAATCTTTACCCCAGATTTCAAGAGAAAACCGTAGTAGCTGCGTTGAGCATGTCCAACCAAGAACTGATCGAATTGCTCGGAAACATAGAGATGAACATCAACCCCCGACATCGCTGCGCCAGTCAACGCCGCTAGGAGTGGTTCATCCGGAATGAAGTACGGGCTGGCAATAGATACATGCTGCCGAGCCTGTGACACCATCGAGATGAACATCCGCAGATTCGGTTCTGAGGGATACGAGGGCCCAGATGGAATGATCTGCATCGGTTGCCCCATGCTGTTTTCATGTGCTTCGCCATCTCCGGAAAGATTAAGTTCTTCAAGCGAAAGCTCCTGTTTGGTGGCGTAGTACCAATCTGAAGCGAAAACAGCTTGAACCTGGCGGACCACTGCACCGCTTACTTCAACGGAAGTATCGTGATATTCAATTCCCGCCCTTTGGTAGGCAGGAGTGTCATAGTCTGAGGCCACCAAATTATGCGAACCGATGAAGGCTTTCTGGCCATCAATGATGAGCAGTTTGCGGTGGTTACGCAGGTCAGGACGTCGAATGTGACCTTTAAAGATGCTCATAGGTAGCATCAAGTGCCATTCGATCCCAGACTCGTCGAGCATTCGGCTGAAACCACGCCATCCGGGAATAGTGCGAAGCCCGTGATGATCTATCAGCAATCGAACTTTGACCCCGCGAGCGCAGGCACGAACCAAGGCTTTGTAGAGTGGATCAGTGGAATGATCCCACGAGGTCTGGAAGTACAGAACATTCACGTGATGAGTCGCTTGATCGACCTCGCGGGCCATCGCTTCAAAAGTTTGCTCAGTATCGCCGAGAAGCTGCAGAACACGCCCATCACTGGGCGGGAAAGAGGTTTGTTTTTGGTTAAGACGCATCAGTGAGGCTGTACGTTCATCCATTCTGTCATTAACGAGGCGACTTTCACTTCCACCGTCTCCGCGCAATATTCCCTTGACCAGTTGGTGCGCCGCAGGATCCGATCGTAGGGCTTTGCCCATGGCCCACCATGAACCGAAAAATAGGTACAGCGGGACGCCAACAACTGGCCATAAGAAAATGAGTAAAAGCCACGCGGTTGACGTGGATGCACGCCTCCGCTTCGGGACCACGCCCAATGCAATCAGTCGGATCACTAATTCAAACGTGCCAACAAGGAACCACACCCACAGGGGCGGCTGATGCGTCAAAGGCGCGGGGAGAGGCATCTCAGTTACTCCTCATCCGATTCGACTCGAAGGAATCCCCAACGAATTAAGGTGCGCACCTGCGGGAAGAGTTCATCTTGAAGCTGCCTGGAATCGCATTCCAATAGGGCTGCAAGAGCCCCGCAGATTTGACCAACGCTGAGCTCGCCATCTGAAGCACCAACCAAGGCACTCAATGCAGTGGTCGAGGCAACCGATTGTCCAAGTCCTCCCCCTTGATGAAGAACCAAGGCGGAGGGGTCTTGTGCCCCGGGTAGGAAATGCCGTTCTTCCGTCACATCGGAAGCAAAGTACAGGTGAAGGTCACTGAGATCATCTGGGAGCCGCAAGGATGCAAGTGCACGCTGAACGTCTTCGCCGGACGGGGATTCTCCACCTTCAAGCTCATCGCATTCGCACACGCCGGGGCGCGGCGTATCGAGCTTTCGCAGGGCGACCATGCCCATGCCAATTTCGACGACTCCTGCCTGAACGAAATCATCAAGCCACTGGGCATATTCGCGTTCGTAGTCTTCACGCTGATGCAATTGCTGACCAGAATCACGAAGCCACATTTCAACGTAGTGCGCGGGATCAAGCCGGTCGCGCTGCACAATCCATGCGTCGACGGGAAGATCGTTGACCCATGAGCGCACGACATTTTCCCAGTCCTCAGGGTGTCCCAATCGTCCGGGAATTTCCCAATTCGCAAGGAGTTGCGTCACACCGCCGGGCTTGAGGTAGTTCGGGCTTTCCCGAATCACCGTGCGCACCAGATGATCGCGGCTCATTCCACCATCCCGGTATTCCAGAACTCCCGAGGTGCGCAGTGAATCTGGGGTGATGACAAAGGGCGGGTTCGAGGCGATCAGATCGAATTCTTCGCCTTCGACCGGTTCAAACAGAGAGCCTTGGCGAACATCCAATTCGACACCATTGAGCGCGGCATTGAAGCGCGTGATCTCACAGGCTCGCGCCGACAGGTCAGTTGCGACAACGCGAGTAGCGTGTGTGGCCAAATACAAAGCTTGGATTCCGCATCCACACCCCAGGTCCAAGGCGGATTCGACAGGAGTTCGAAGCGTGGCCTTCAAGAGCGAGGTCGTTGCCCCGCCGATTCCTAAAACATGATCTGGGCGAATGGGTTCTCCCGTCACGTCTTCACCCAGGTCCGACAGGATCCACCAGTTTTTGAGGCCGTCTTGAAGCTGTGCCGCGTGAGGACGCAGGTCGTAATTTGCTTTGAAAAGTTGCTGTCCCGAAGGCGATTCCACATCGAGTGCGGGAAAAATCAATCCCAGGTCGACCGCGCCGCGCACCCCAAGAGTGGGCAGAGCCTGCGCAAGAACATCCCCACTTTCCGCGCAGCCCAAGACAAAGAAGCGTGTCAACACCGCAGCTGGGGAATCTTTGCGCTGAAGTTCGCGAAGTGCCGGAACCCTTTGATTACGCATGAGTGCAGCGCGCGCCACCGGGCTGATCATGGTCTCCATCGCGTCGACACTCCACCCGGCGCTACCCAGGTCTGCGGCCAAGCGGGCGATCAATCCGGGTTCCAATCCCGGTGTCGGACTGGGAAGAGTGTCAATCAGTGATTCCGTCATAGCATTACTTTCTCACGCCTGACCTGCATCTGCGTCGACTTATTCACGCAAGTTCTCAGGCACATATTCCCACGAACTCCCACACTGCGCAGATCCTTCACCTCCCCCATTAGAATGCCTGTGTCCCCAAGGAAAAGGATGAGTGGATGTCTGGCGGACTGGTAGCACTTCTGGACGATATTGCGACCCTCGCAAAAGCCACGGCTTCGTCTATTGACGATGTCGCATCGAGCGCGGTGAAGGTATCGGCCAAAGCGGTTGGCGTCGTCATCGACGACACCGCTGTCACTCCGCAGTACGTCTCCGGGCTTTCCCCCAAGCGCGAGCTGCCAATTATCGGGAAAATCGCCAAGGCCTCGTTAATCAACAAGCTGGTTGTCATTCTGCCCATCGCGCTTGTGCTCACGTGGTTTGCGCCGCAGGTTTTGCCCTTCCTCTTGATAGCGGGCGGCGCTTACCTGTGTTTTGAGGGCGGCGAAAAGGTTCTCGAGGCCCTGCACTGGCTTCCCGAACACGAAGACTCAGCCGAAGACACGGCTCCTCAAAGCGCCAAAGACCTCGAAAAAAGCATCATTTCTTCGGCCTCACGCACCGATCTCATTCTTTCCTCGGAGATCATGCTGGTCTCCATGGATGGACTGAACTCCGAGTCCATGTCGATGCGCGTTGCAGTCCTCATCGCGGTCGCTTTCTTCATGACTTTCTTTGTCTACGGGATCGTTGCAGTCCTGGTACGAATGGACGATTTCGGGCTTCGCTTGGCCAAGGGCGCGACTCATCCGGACGATAATCGCCCCGGTCCCGCGGATAATATCGGCCGCGCAATTGTGCGCGTGATGCCTAAGGTTTTCAACGGAATTGGCGTGGTTGGAACGGTTGCGATGCTGTGGGTCGGTGGCCACCTCGTCATCGAAAACCTCGCGAAGGTGGGCGTCGAGATCTTCCACAACGTGGTGTCGACGATCGAGCATGCGCTTGCTTCGGGCGGCGGTTTCCTTGGCTGGCTCGTTGAGACCGCGTGCGCGGCAGTGTTTGGCATTGTGCTTGGCTCGCTGATCACCGGAGTTGTCGTTGGGGTTTCCCATCTTTTCCGTCGAGGCCGAGGCCATTGAGCCTTTGCCTGCTCCCCTTTTGCGTGGCGCGTTGAGCGCTGAGTGAACTCGCCCACCTCTGTACTCATACATAGGGACTTAAGTACTAGGCTTGGAGTATCAACCCCTAAGTGTAAGGAGAGCCCGATGAGCGTTTACACCCTTCCTGAACTTCCCTACGATTACGCGGCACTGGAGCCCCACATCTCTGCAAAGATCATGGAGCTGCACCACGACAAGCACCACGCCAACTACGTGGCCGGCGCAAACACCGCACTGGAGAAGCTGGAAGCAGCCCGCGAAGCCGGCGATTTTGCCGCAATCAACCTGTGGGAAAAGAACCTGGCTTTCAACCTGGGTGGCCACACCAACCACTCGATCTTCTGGACGAATATGACCGGTGACGGCGCCTCTCGCCCCGAAGGCGATCTGGCCGACGCCATCAACGAGTTCTTCGGCTCCTTCGAGAAGTTCCAGGCACAGTTCGCTGCTGCAGCCCTCGGTCTTCAGGGCTCCGGCTGGGCCGTTCTCGCATGGGACGCCCTGGGCAAGCGCCTGGTGACCTACCAGCTGACCGATCAGCAGGGCAACATCCCCGTTGCAACTGTTCCGCTGCTCATGCTGGATATGTGGGAGCACGCGTTCTACTTGGATTACCTCAACGTCAAGGCCGACTACGTCAAGGCCTGGTGGAACGTTGTCAACTGGGAGAACGTCGCACAGCGTTTCGCAGCAGCCCTGTGATCACTGCTTTTTAAAGGTTGTGGCCCCCGCCTGAAGGCCGGGGCCACAACTCTATCCACTGATGGAGTGACCAGCTGCTCAAAGGCTTGAGCTCAGACGTGTCTGGAGCTCTCGGTATTGTGCAAGCTTTTGTGGAACATCAGCGATGTAGCTGATCAGCATGACTTCATCGACGCGGTGGTTACGCGCAAAGTTCGCAATCGTTTGAGCAACCTGGTCGTAGGTGCCGATGATGATCGAACGATCGCGTTGTGCCCATCGCAGTGCATCTTCCCGGTCTTCAGCGCTCATCTGCTCGGGTCGCTGGAACCGCACGGGACGTCCCAGTCGCAAACACATGCGGAAGCTCAATGCCGGAAGTGCTTGTTCTAGAGCTTCCGCTTCAGTTGCTGCAGCGCTCACCGCGAGCGCGGAAAGGGTCTGTCCTTGGCCTTCACTCAGGTTTTCGGGCAGGTGTGCGCGGTAGTGGTCCATAACTTCTGGCTGTTGCTGGCCGCTAAAGAACTGCGCGTAGGCGTAGTTCATGTTTCGAGTCC
>CAKAPY010000098.1 GCA_916719935.1 uncultured Actinomyces sp.
GTCGGTCGAGGATTCTTAATCATCGAGTCCATAACCTGCGTCGCGACGATCACAGGCTTGGCGGCACGGCGCGCCAGCTCAATTGCGCGCTTTTGAACCAGCGGAACGTCCTCAAGCGGCATTTCCACACCGAGGTCACCGCGCGCGACCATAATTCCGTCGAAGGCATCGACGATCTCAGAAAGAGCTTCTACGGCCTGAGGCTTTTCGATCTTGGCGATGACCGGAAGGCGCTTCCCGCACTCATCCATAATCGCATGAACAGAATCGATATCAGACGCAGACCGGACGAAAGACAAAGCAATGAAGTCCGCGTCGATCTTGATACCCCAACGTAGGTCTTCTTCATCCTTCGCGCTCATCGCCGGAACCGAAACGGCGACACCCGGAAGATTCAAACCCTTGTGGTCAGAAACATAACCGGGAACCTCCACGCGAGTAACGACATCTGTATCAGTCACCTCGACAACTCGGACTGCAACGTTACCGTCGTCAATCAGCAGGCGGTCACCGGGAGCACAGTCACCTGGCAGTCCCTTAAAGGTTGTCCCAACGAGTTCTTTGGTTCCAGGAACATCGCGGGTAGTGATGGTGAAAGTATCGCCAATTTCGAGATACTGCGGTCCCTCTTCAAAAGTTTCAAGACGAATCTTGGGCCCCTGAAGGTCAACAAGAACGGCGACGCCTCGGCCTGAGTTCTGTGCAGCTCGGCGAACGCGCTCGACGACTTCCTCATGCTCTTCAGCGGTGCCGTGGGAACGGTTAATACGAGCGACATCCATGCCGGCATCAACCAGAGCCTGGATCTGTTCAGCAGAGGCTGTCGCGGGTCCAATAGTGCATACAATCTTTGCTCGACGCATGTTTCTATCCTAACGTGCCTCGGTCTCTTCGACAGGGCGACTTTCCGGTGATATAGGACTATCGCCCTTATCTCCATCAGTCTTATCAGTAGCCGAATCTTCATCCTGGTTATCGGTTCGGTGAGAAGTCGCGGGCAGTTCGGCGGGATCAACTCGAGTAGAAGCAGAGCGTCGCCCCGCGACGATAAAAGTCATCAAACCCAGCAAGAAGACAACAATCGAAGTCCATACATTGATGCGTAGTCCCAAGAAATGATGGGCATCATCAATGCGCAGCATCTCAATCCATACGCGCCCAAGCGTGTAAACCATGATGTACGAAGCAAAAAGCTGACCCGACTTCACCTTCATTTGACGATCGATCAACAGTAGAACTGCTACACCAGCTAGATTCCATAGGCATTCATAAAGGAAGGTCGGGTGAAATAGAGTTCCTGGAGCATAACCTGAGGGAAGATGCGCATTGTCAATGCTCAGTCCCCACGGAAGAGTCGTCGGTGCTCCAAAGAGTTCTTGATTGAACCAATTCCCCCAGCGACCAAGCGCCTGCGCAGCCAGAAGAGGAACAGCAAGGGAATCTGCAATCGGGCCCAAGCGCTGGCCTCGGTGACGAACAACCAACCAAGCAGCGAGTGCTCCGCCTGCGACCGCGCCCCAAATTCCCAAGCCGCCATTCCAGATCGCGAAAGCCATGAGCGGCTTTCCGCCCTGGCCGAAATATGCATCTGGTGAAGTAATCACGTGATAAACACGAGCGCCAACAATGCCAGCCGGAACCGCCCACAGTGCGACATCATAAAAAAGGTCCGGATCTCCCCCGCGTTTCTGGTAACGCCGAGCGGACCAATATACGGAAATCAGAATCGCACAGGCGATGATCAAGCCATAAGCGCGAATTGGAATCGGACCAAGATGCCATACACCGTTACTCGGCGACGGCAAAGCAAGAGCGCGCATGAAAACTAATCCTCGTGAATAACAACTATTTGCTCCTACCTTAGTAGATTATTCACGGCGAGTATCACTCCAGCTTCCATCACTACCACGATGCGCCTCACGAATACGCATCCGCCGATCAGCAAGCAGCGACGGATGATGCCCCGCACTCACCATTTCAGCAACCAGCTCTTCAGGATTATCACTGCGCATAAGTGCTTCACCGACAAGAACAGCATCCGCTCCCGCTCTCGCGTATTCAAATACATCTTTCGGGCCACGGACACCAGATTCCGCAATAGCCAATACTCCTGTTGGAACCACATCAATAACTTCATCGATGACGTGACGATCAACGCATCCTGTTACGAGATCTCGCGCGTTAACACCAATCATCAGCGCTCCTGCGTCAAGCGCCCTCAAGGCATCAAGACGCGAGTGTGTCTCGACGAGGACGCCCATGCCAAGAGACTGAGCGCGTTCAAGAAGACCATTGAGTGCCGCTTCCGAAAGAAGCCGGGCAATAAGAAGCACAACGTCAGCTCCATTACGGCGCGCTTCAAAAAGCTGATATGCCGACAAGATGATGTCTTTACAGAGGATCGGAGAGCTTGTCACTGCCTTTACCCGAGCAAGGTCGGAATACTGTCCGCGAAAGAAAGAAGATTCAGTGACGACGGAAAGCATAGCCGCTCCCCCACGCTCAAACGCCTGTGCGAGCGGTGCAGGATCAGCAATCGTGGAATACACCCCCCATGGTGATGCACGTTTAATCTCGGCAATCACTGCTGTTGCACCATCAGAGCGGAGGAATTCCTCAGGATGTCGTAGAGGATCAGGAACGTTCTCACATTCCCGTTTTAAATCATCCAAGCTGAGGTGTTCTTCGCGTACGGCACGCTGACGCTGCGTGTTTGCGATGACCTCATCAAGTTTGAGCACCGCCACCTCCTTGTGTGAACTCTCAATCTGATGCTAGTCCTCATTGAGGAAAAGAGGTAATCACACGCATTTAGCTAAATGCCAAGATGAAGCAACAATGAAAGATCGGTCGAAACATCACGCCACAAAAGGAAGCTCAAAAGAGTGGAACCGATCATCCAGGGACCAAAAGCAACCCGAGAACGTGTGCCTGCTTGGCCACTGACAATTTTCCACAGCGCTGCGCAGGCGGCTGAGACAATCGCGACCAAGAGTCCAAAGAGCGCAGCATGCCAACCGAGAAGCCCAAGCAGCGAACCTAGGATCGGTGCAAGCCTAAGATCCCCCTTACCAAAGCCACCTTTAGGAAGCGTGCCCAGCCATAAAGGCAAGGTCCAAATTAACGTCCCAAAAACTACCTGCGCAACAAGTAGATAAGGCTGCGGGTGAAAGTAGATAGTCACGCCGATGCCGCTCAATACACCACAGGCAAGCGCAAGAACGTACGGAGTGGGAAGTCTATGCGTGCGCGCATCAATATAGCCAAGCAGGGTGCCCATCATTGTCAGTGACACTACAGCGGGTGATGCGGGGCGTGCCTGAGCTCCCACAAGCACGACTGCTCCCACAAGCACAGCTGCCCACACTACGCCATTTCGTTTCAGCGGAGTGAGTGACGCCTCGACAAAGTACCGGCGTTGGATTGCCCACCCAGACAGACTGAGCCAGACTGCATACGTAATCCAGACAATGACAGAAAGAAAGAGGTTCCACTCTGCCGCGCCTAAGGATTTGTCCGCAATCCTTGAAAAGACTGGAAAAAGCATCGGGAGCGTACCCATACTTAGCTCTTCCCAAGTAAGTCAAAGACAGCAGATACCGCATGATCGTCGGCTTCTAAGCCCGTCATCAGCTTAAATTGCATGATGGCTTGATACACAAGCATGTCTACCCCAAAGGCAACGGGGATTGAACGATCTTGACACATAGCGATAGCAGGAGTCACTCGCGGCGCATAGCTGACATCAAGAAAACTTGACTTTTCCGGCATTGATGCAAGTTGCGGTACATGTGCATCAAGAGCGCCCGAAGGCAGGGTCGATACGACGAGATCCGCGCTTGAACAACAACTTGAGAGCTCGTCGCGCTGCATCAAATCATGACCGCGGTAGCTAACGCCGAGATTGAGGGCAACGCGGTGAAAATCAACAGGGACTTTCCCGTTATGGAAGGCGCGAGCGACAACATGTACCTCTGTAAAACCCAATGAAACAACAGCGGCAAGTGCTGATGCTGCCGTCGCTCCCGAACCAATGATGACCGCTCTTCCGCTGCTGTCTAGGTCCGCTCGACTTCTACTCAGTTCAATCGCCCGGCTCATTCCGTAAACGTCAGTATTGAAACCGGTCTTTAAGCTTCCAGTAGGAATGAGCGTATTGACCGAATTCAATGCTTCAGCTTGCGGATCGACGACGTCAAGAAGCGCAATTACTGCCTTCTTGCACGGCATCGTAATAGAAACGCCGACGCATTCATCATCAATGGAAGAGATCCACTGAGGCAAGGAGTCTACGGTGACTTCGTGCTTCAGATAGGTCCACCCATTCAGTCCCGCGTAATCCCAGAGACAGCGATGGATCAGCGGAGACAATGAATGTTCAATGGGTGATCCAATGACACACGCCCAAGGCATCAGCACTTCCCCTGATGGGTTGAACAATATTCCTCAAGACGCTTCGTATTCTGAGTTTGCTCATCATGAGTCGCGGCAAAGAGAGTTTCACCAGAGTCCAGATCAACAGTCACAAAGTACAGCCAATTCCCCTCAGCAGGGTGAATTGCCGCATTAATGGCCTCCCTAGAGGGCTGAGAAATCGGCGATGGTGGAAGCCCCGGATTTCGATACGTATTGTATGGATTATCAGCAGCAAGGTCCTCGGCAGTAGGAATACCACCGGTTTTCCCAACTCCATAAAGAACAGTCGAATCCATTTGTAACAGCCCACGGGTCTCGCCGTTCGTATCGGCGAGGCGGTTGTCAATAACCCGCGACACCATCGGCAAGTATTCGGGATTTCGGACCTCACGCTCAAGAATCGATGCTTTTGTCAGGACTTTCTCCCGATCTGCCGCAGACACACCGAGGTCATCAAGTTCCTTCTTGGTGGCAGCCACCATTTGAGTAATTAATGACTCAGCGGTCTCTCCCTCTGCAAGTTCATAGGAGCCCGGGGCCAGCCATCCTTCAACATTCCCATTTGCTTCAGCTGGCAAGCCAATAGTCGTTGCATCCGCCATCGCAGTTTTAACCTGGTCAAGTGGAATTTCTGTCACTAGAGCAATCTGTTCGGCGACCTGGTCCTTCGTTTGTCCAGGGGTAACAGTCACCGTATTATCCATACGATTCGCGTCATCAAGGAGTGCGGCGATTGCCCCAGATGCGCTCATCTCTTTCTTCAAGGTGTAGCTACCTGGACGAATCCCGACAGCAGCCTTATTAGCATCAAACGCACGAATAAAAGCTGAAAGCGACTTGACGACACCGGCATCGACAAGTCGTTGTCCAATCTGCTGGCCCGATTCACCGTCATAAATTGTGACGACAACTTGACCATTTCCTGGACCCGGAAAATCATCAGCCGCAGTACTTGACAAGGAGGACCCTCGAAGCTGTGTGTAAGCAAGATAAATTCCACCAGCACAGAGCGTGAGAGTCAGAAGAAGAACGATGAATGTACGAATTGAACGACGGCGCCTGCGTTTGCGAACCGCACGCCGTTCTTGCGCAAGGCGTCGGCTCCGCATTCCAGTCGTCTCGGACACAGTCTCTTCATGTGCGACACGTCGAGTACGACGCGTTGGAAGGCCCGTGGGCACTGCCGTTTCTGAAGCAAGAGTCTCGTGGCTACCCGGACGAACAATCTGATCAAAGTCAGTGTCGTTCACATGTGAGCGCCCGGAGGTACGAGACGCCTCAAGGCTGTCACTGGGCTGGGACTCCTCATGATGCACCTGCGGTTCTGGAGGTACAGATTCTTGCGCGCGACGTTGGTGAATGCTCGCTCGCTTGGGGAAAGGATATCCGGGCGTATTGTCGCTCAT
>CAKAPY010000099.1 GCA_916719935.1 uncultured Actinomyces sp.
CCCACAAAGGAAATTGCTCGAGAAGGCTTCCTGCGCGAAGAAGTGCTGGGAATCGAGCGCACCGCTCCGAACCGTTCCTATCGGGATATGAACCATAAGCCCGAAATGCTCTACGCTTTGACCGATTTCGAGGCCCTCATTGGTTTCCGGGTTCCTCGAAAGGCACGACGGCTTCTGGAAGGCCTCGAGGGCGAGCTGGCAGAGCTTCTTCGCCGACGACTCAAGCTCTCAACCGTGCGCGGGGGCCTGCGTTCCTTGGCCTCGTGGGTTTTCGATATCGATTCACCCGTTACCCCAGCCTTGGTCGAGGAATTTGTTGATGCCTGCCGCACGCGTCTGGAATCAGGAAATTCTCCCTCGCTTCGTGCCGATCAATTGGTGTGTGAGTTGGAAGCTGTGCACGGTGGTGATTCTGGAATCATCTTGGCATTCCTGATGAATCCCGTTTCGCTCCGTGCCGGTGAGGCTGCGTATATTCCGCCGCGCCAGATCCACGCATACCAGCGCGGTTTGGGAATCGAGGTGATGGCGGCCTCGGATAACGTCATTCGAGCGGGACTGACCCACAAGCATGTTGACAGTGCACAACTGGTTGAAATTGCCGAGTTCTCTGCGCTCCCTCCGGTCCGTTTGGCTCCCGAGCATCCCAGCCCTCATTCGGATCGTTTCTTGGCGCCCGCTCAGGAATTTGAGCTCACCGTGACGACCTGCACCCCTGACCTCAGCAATCTTCGCGTTCCGGGCGAGGGGCCTCGTATTGCAATGGTGACCCGCGGACGCTTGAGTTTGTCGACCGAGGCCGGGGAGTGCACCCTGGGCCGAGGCGAGGCGGTTTTCATCTCCGCATCCGAACGCCAGCTGCGTATTACAGGTGAGGGTGAACTGGTTCAGTGCTCCGCGCCGTGATTGGCTTTCACAGCCCACGCAAAGGGTGAACAAAACTCTTCCTTGCCTTGTGCGGCGATGCTACAGGCATGAGTAATCTTCTTGAACCTATTGTCCAAGCCGTTGTTTCTCTTGTAGGTGCCCTTGGTGCTCCCGGAGTGGGAATTGCTGTCGCAGCAGAAAACCTATTCCCACCGATCCCTAGCGAAGTGATCCTGCCTTCCGCGGGCTTTGCTGCGGCCTCGGGAAGTATGGGATTGGTGAGCGCAATTGTATGGGCAACGATTGGATCGGTTGTCGGCGCATTGGCGCTGTATGCACTGGGCGCGTGGTTTGGTCGCGCGCGCTTCTACTCCTTGGCCTCGAAGATTCCCTTCGTCAAGGAAGCAGATATCGAACGCGCCGAGGCGTGGTTTGTGCGCCGAGGCCCGCTGGCAGTTCTTCTGGGACGCGTCGTTCCTGTTGTTCGTTCCTTGATTTCTATCCCGGCCGGTATCGAACGGATGAAACTTTTGCCCTTTACTTTGTACACGGCAATTGGTTCGGCCCTGTGGAATTCCGTTCTTATTAGTGCCGGATATGCGCTGGGCGCGAACTGGGCGATCGTCGAAGAATGGATTTCGCGATACCAACTTATCGTTTTTGGGCTGGCCGGCATTGCTCTGGTCGTGTGGCTGGTCAGAAAGTGGACAGTTCGTCGATCCCGTAAAAGTGCTGTAAAAGCACGCCATTTAAGCGAAAACGTGGGCAAAGCCTCGTCCATCTCGTGAACCTAGCGAGCCGTCGCCCCGAGGTCGAACTAGGGTTGAAGACGTTACAAATTCGTCATAGGGGAGAAATCCATGAGTAAGCCTTTGCGCTCAGCAACATCGACTCAAGGACGCAATATGGCTGGAGCACGTGCGCTCTGGCGTGCGACCGGAATGACGGATGGGGATTTCGGCAAGCCGATTATCGCGATCGCCAACTCCTACACCCAATTCGTTCCCGGCCACGTCCACCTCAAGGACATGGGCGACTTGGTCGCCGGAGCGATTCGCGAAGCAGGCGGCGTTGCGAAGGAATTTAACACCATCGCTGTTGACGACGGCATCGCAATGGGCCACGATGGCATGCTCTATTCGCTGCCTTCGCGTGAGGTGATTGCTGACTCGGTGGAGTACATGGTCAATGCTCACCGCGCCGATGCGCTTGTGTGTATCTCGAACTGTGACAAGATCACTCCCGGTATGCTCATCGCTGCCATGCGTTTGAACATCCCGACGATCTTCGTTTCGGGTGGTCCTATGGAATCCGGCGCTTCCATTGAAGGCGTTGTCGAGCACCGCCTTGACCTGATCGACGCGATGGTCATGGCCGTGGATGATTCAGTTTCTGACGCCCAGCTTGCCCAGGTTGAGGCCAATGCGTGCCCCACTTGTGGATCCTGCGCTGGCATGTTCACCGCGAACTCGATGAACTGTCTCAACGAGGCCATCGGCCTGGCACTCCCGGGTAACGGCACCACCTTGGCCACGCAGGTTGAGCGCAAGAAGCTCTTCTTGGAGGCAGGACACCGCATTGTTGATATGTGCCGCGCGTACTACGACAACGATGATGATTCGGTTCTGCCGCGCTCAATCGCTACCAAGCATGCTTTCGAGAATGCGATGAGCTTGGACGTTGCCATGGGCGGCTCCACCAACACCGTTCTTCACATTCTTGCGATCGCTCACGAGGCCGGGGTCGACTTCACCTTGGACGATATCGATGCGATTTCGCGCCGGGTTCCTTGCCTATGCAAGGTGGCCCCGAACTCGACGAAGTACCACATTGAGCACGTGCACCGCGCAGGCGGTATTCCCGCTCTCCTTGGTGAACTCAACCGCGCTGGTTTACTGCAGCGCGATGTGCACTCCGTCCATGCTCCTTCCTTGGAGGAGTGGCTTGCTCAGTGGGATATCCGCAGTGGTAGCGCGAGCGACGAGGCCAAGCATCGTTATCTTGCGGCGCCCGGTGGCGTGCGCACGACCCATGCTTTCTCGACCGCAAACCTTTTCGAGTCCTTGGAGACGGATTCCGAGAATGGCTGCATCCGCGACGTCGAGCACGCATACACAAAGGACGGCGGACTTGCGGTTCTTTACGGCAACATCGCCCAGAACGGTGCGATTATTAAGAGCGCGGGTATCGATGAGTCGCTCTTCCACTTCATTGGCCGTGCTTTCGTCGTGGAATCTCAAGAAGAGGCCGTTGAATCGATTCTGAGCAAGAAGGTTCAGGAAGGCGACGTTGTCGTCATCACCTACGAAGGCCCCAAGGGTGGACCGGGCATGCAGGAAATGCTCTACCCGACCTCGTACCTCAAGGGACTGGGTCTGGGTAAGAAGTGCGCACTGATCACCGATGGGCGTTTCTCTGGCGGTACTTCCGGTATCTCTATCGGTCACATCTCTCCCGAGGCCGCTGCCGGCGGTGCAATCGGATTGGTTCGCACCGGTGATGAGATCGAGATCGATGTCAACAAGCGTCTGCTTCGTGTGAATGTAAGCGATGAGGAACTTGAACGCCGCCGCGCGGAGATGGGTGCTACCCCGTGGAAGCCATCCAAGCCTCGTTCGCGTCACGTCTCTGATGCCTTGAAGGTTTACGGAATGCTTGCAGCATCTGCCGATAAGGGCGGCGTGCGTATTCTGCCCGATTGGGCCTGAGCGCGTGAGGGATAAAGCGATGACCTTAGCGACCTCTGGCCGTTGGGCCTATCTGCTTGTTGCAATCGCCGCGTGGGTGGGTGTCGTTTTCACCCTGGTTATTACCGGTGTGGATGGATATTCTCGCGAGGCTGTAGCCCGGCCTGGGATGTTCGGTGGAGCTCCCTTCGGCTGGGCCGGCTTCGGCCAGCGGATGATTGAATGCCTGTCCTATTTCACTGAGTGGTCAAATATTCTGGTCGCTGTTGTCGCGACTCTGATCGTGTGGAAAGGTCCTGATATCGGTTCGTGGGGACGTGCACTTCAATTGTGTGCGCTCATGATGATTACCGTGACGGCGATCGTCTACCACTTCTTGATTCGTCCCACTGAAGTGCTCAGCGGCTGGTCGGTGTTCACGAACCCGCTCCAACACGTGGTTGTTCCTGCGCTCATGATTCTGGCGGCTCTGGTCTGTGGGCCTCGTGGTGGGCTAGATGCTTCGGTTGTACTGAAAGCCCTGGTAATCCCAGTGATTTGGGTGGTCTACACCTTGATTCGCGGGGCTTTTGTCCATCAGTACCCTTACGATTTTGTGAACGTGAGCGTGCTTGGCTACCAGCAGGTGCTGATCAACATCGTTGCGATTTTGTGCGGTGCTCTGGTATTTCTTGCGGTCATCGCCGGAATTGACTGGGGTGTGGGGAAGGCTCTACCCGCGCGTAACTGAGCGACGTGGACCAAAGACTGCGGTCCCTACACGTACGATTGTCGCTCCTTCTGCTATCGCCCATTCCAGATCGTGGCTCATGCCCATGGACAGCTCCAGGTTGTCTGCCGGGATTGCAAGTTGTTGTGCGGTGGTGTCGCGGAGCTCTCGCAGGAGCGTGTAGCCGCGGCGAACATCTGCTTCAGCGGGGGAGTTCAGGCCAACGGTCATCAGGCCTGCGAACCTGAGGTGCGTAGAGGCGGCGACGGCCTCGGCAATCGAGGAAAAATCAGCAGGAGAGCAGCCGTGTTTGGTGTCTTCGCCTGAGACATTGACTTCGATAAAAACCGGGAGCTCTGCGGCTGCTCGTGAATCGATTTTCTCTACCAAGGCAATGGAATCAATCGATTCAACCGCGTCGACACAGGAGAGTGCCTGATTGATCTTATTGGATTGGAGCGGTCCGATCAGGTGAATCTGAGCCCCCGGGACCTCGCGGATCGCATCCACGGTTGCTTTCGCTTCTTGCACTCGATTGTGTCCCAAGAGGATCGGCTGCCCCAGGTCGCTTAAGGCCTGGGCGGCCTCGCGGCACTCCTCGGGAGTGCGAGTCTTCACTGCGAGTTCCAAGGCCACGCGATCGGTGCGGCCGGTTGCTTGGCGTGCGCGCTCAATTCGGTCAAGGGCTTGGGCAATTGCAGACGGAATACTCATAGTTCAAGTGTAGACGGCCCACTCAGGGACGAATCAGGGGAAAATCAGGGCAAAAAGCGCAGCTGAATCCCGCAGTCGCATGGCAGACTTGATGTAACGCGAAAGTGAAGTGGAATAGCGAAAGGATGTACATGCGCTTCTTGCTGAATGTGATTTGGTTGGTTTTTGGTGGCTTTGCGCTATTTCTGGGCTACATTCTTGCCGGAATTGTTGCCTGTATTTTCATCATCACCATCCCTGCAGGCGTCGCATGTTTCCGAATTGCAGCATACGTATTGTGGCCTTTTGGCAAGCGAGTCGTTCCGATGCCCGGGGCAGGATCTGGTTCGGATCTGATGAACATTGTCTGGTTCTTGATCGCCGGAGTGTGGCTGGCGATCGGACATATTCTGACTGCTTTTGCACAGGCAATCACGATCATCGGTATTCCCTTGGCGATCGCCAATCTTAAGCTCATCCCGATCACCTGCTTCCCCTTCGGCAAGATGGTGATCGATGATCCCACTGCTGTGATCTGATCTCAGGTCCCTACACTGGAAGTATGGCTCGCAAACACTCTAAAGATCACGCTTCAGGACCGACTCGTGCAATTGAGGAATTGAACGGGGCCGGGGTCCCTTTCGTTGTTCACGAGTACGAGCATGATCCTTCCGCGCGTGCCTACGGTGAAGAAACCGTTGAGAAATTGGGGATTGATCCCGCGATTGCTTTCAAAACCTTGATGGTCAAGCTTGAGCCGACGGGGGAGTTCGTGGTGGGATGTGTTCCCGCGCTTGCGCACCTGTCAATGAAGTTGATCGCCAAGGCGGCAGGAGCGAAGAATGCAGCGA
>CAKAPY010000100.1 GCA_916719935.1 uncultured Actinomyces sp.
TGTCCTTCCCCCTCTCTATGAGATTTTCTGGTCAGCGCTGATCCTGTTGATCATTCTTCTGGTCGTCGGTCGTTACGCGCTGCCGCGGATCTACTCAATGATCGATGAGCGACGCGAAGCGATTCAGGAAGGCCTCGAGGCTGCTGAGAAGGCGCGCGCCGATTCTGCCGCGGCCGCTCGCGAAAAGGATGAGCTGCTGCGCGAGGCTCAGGCTGAGGCTCACCAGATCCGTGAAGATGCACGTGCTCAGGCCCAGCAGATCGTCGCACAGGCACGTCTTGATGCGCAGGTTGAGGCTCAGCGCGTGCAAGATGCCGCTCAACGCCAGATTCTTGCCGAGCGGCAGGCCGCGCAGATTAGCCTGCGTAGCGATGTTGGTTTGCTCGCTAGCGAACTCGCAGAGAAGCTCGTGGGTGAGCATCTGGAGAATACCGATCTCACTGCTCGCGTTGTGGATCGTTTCTTGGATGAACTCGAGGCTGAAGAAGTTCCCATTGGTGGTGTGAACTGATGACTCCTGAGTTGTTACGCGAACGTCTTGCGCAGGCGGGCGATGAGCGTATGAAGGTAGCGGAAGATCTTTTCGGCGTCGCAGACTTTTTGCGAACGAATTCTTCTGTCCAACGTGCACTCACCGACCCTTCGCGAGAACAGAGTGATAAAGACGCTCTTGTTGATCGTCTTTTTACTCCGGTTGTATCTGCTGTCTCGATTCAGTGTCTGCATGACCTGGTAGCGGGTCACTGGTCCCGTCCGCGTGACATTGTGCACGCTGTCGAAGAAGCAGGCTGCGATGCAGTGCTGCTCAGCGCGCAATTTGATGGGGTATTGGAAGAAACAGAAGCCCAGCTTGTTGCGGTTTCTGTTTTCCTTCAGTCACATCGCGATCTCAGAAATGAACTCTCTGACCTGTCCGCCCTTTCTCCGAAGGGACGCGCAGATCTTGCCCAGACGGTGTTCCAGAGTGTTCTTGGCCAGCCGAGTCTGCGTCTTTTGCGCCGATGCGTGGGACGAACCTCGCATGGCCATCTTTTGGGAAAGCTGCGGGAATTGGCTGTTCGCGCCGCAAAGCTCTCCGGTCGACGCTTCGTATTCGTTGAGTCGGCACACGAGCTGAGCGACGACCAGAAGATGCGTCTCGAGAAGATTCTTGAGACCAAGCTGGCCAGCCCCGTTTCGGCAACCTACACGCTGCGCCCTGAACTGCTCGGCGGCCTCGTCATCCGAATGGGGACGGAGCGAGTCGATGCGTCACTGGCCACGCGAGTTGGCGCTCTAAAACGTTCGATCGTCGGTTAAGCCCGATGTGTCTGAGGAATAGATAGAAGGAATGCTCAATGGCTGATCTGTCCATTAGCCCCGAGGAAGTACGGGCGGCGCTCGACTCTTTCGTGGAATCGTATCAACCTGCACAGGTTGCGACCGATGAAGTCGGTCATGTTACCGAAACTGCTGACGGTATTGCCCACGTTGAGGGGCTTCCCGGAACTATGGCAAACGAACTCCTGCGTTTTGAGGACGGGACGCTGGGGCTTGCTATGAACCTTGAACAACGTGAAATCGGCACCGTTGTCCTTGGGGACTTCTCCTCCATTGAAGAAGGACAGCCTGTTTACCGTACTGGTGAAGTGCTCTCAGTCCCCGTTGGTGATGGCTACCTCGGTCGTACCGTTGACCCGCTGGGTCGCCCCATCGACGGCCTTGGTGATATCACCGACTTGGAAGGTCGACGAGCGCTGGAACTTCAGGCTCCTGGTGTCATGATGCGTAAGTCGGTTCACGAGCCGCTGCAGACCGGCCTGAAGGCGATCGACTCGATGATCCCGATTGGTCGTGGTCAGCGTCAGCTCATCATTGGTGACCGTCAAACCGGTAAGACCGCGATCGCCTTGGACACGATCATTAACCAGCGTGACAACTGGCTTTCCGGCGATGTGAACAAGCAGGTTCGATGCATCTATGTCGCCATCGGCCAGAAGGGCTCGACAATCGCTTCGGTTCGCTCGACTCTTGAGGACGCCGGAGCAATGGAGTACACGACGATCGTTGCTTCTCCGGCCTCGGATCCCGCGGGCTACAAGTACATGGCTCCCTACACCGGTAGCGCAATTGGCCAGCACTGGATGTACCAGGGCAAGCACGTCCTCATCGTTTTTGATGACCTTTCAAAGCAGGCTGAGGCCTACCGCGCGGTTTCGCTTCTTCTGCGCCGTCCTCCGGGGCGTGAAGCATACCCCGGCGACGTTTTCTACTTGCACTCACGCTTGCTGGAACGCTGTGCAAAGCTCTCCGACGAGCTCGGTGGGGGATCGATGACCGGTTTGCCGATTATCGAAACCAAAGCAAATGACGTCTCCGCGTACATTCCGACCAACGTTATTTCGATTACCGATGGTCAGATCTTCCTTCAGTCTGACCTCTTCAACTCGAACCAGCGGCCGGCTGTTGATGTCGGTATTTCGGTGTCTCGTGTCGGTGGCGCTGCTCAGATTAAGGCGATGAAGAAGGTCGCCGGTACTTTGAAGCTCACGCTTGCGCAGTACCGTTCGATGGCGGCCTTCGCGATGTTTGCATCCGATCTTGATGCTGCAACTCGTCGTCAGCTCACGCGTGGTGAGCGTCTCATGGAGCTTCTCAAGCAGCCGCAAAACTCGCCCTATGTTGTTCAAGACCAGGTTGCCTCAATCTGGGCCGGAACAAATGGCTACCTCGATGACCTCGAGGTGAGCGAAGTTCTCTCCTTTGAAAGCGGTCTGCTGGACTACTTGCGTGCAAACTCCACGGTGCTTGATGAGATCGCCGCCACCGGTGAGCTCTCGAAGGAAACCGAAGAGGCCTTGCGCGCTGCGGTTGAGACCTTCCATGGCCAATGGGTGAGTGCGAAGGCAGCACCGGTCTCGCTTGATGACGCTGAGGTGCAGGCCGAGCGTTCTCAGGAAGAAATCGTTCGTTCACGCCCGGTAGTGTCTGAGGCCTGAGTATGGGCGGACAACAAAGGATCTATAAACAGCGGATTGCATCTACGCAGACGCTGGCTAAGGTCTTTCGTGCGATGGAAATGATCGCGGCATCGCGAATTGGTGCTGCGCGTCGGGCAGCGACTGAACTTGGACCCTATGAGAAGGCTCTGACGCAGGCAGTTGCCGCTGTCGCTATTCATACGGACCTTGACCACCCGCTGACTCGTGAGCGTCACGATACGCCACGTGTCGCGGTCCTTGTGGTTGCTTCCGATCGAGGGATGGCCGGAGCCTACTCTGCAACGATTCTTCGCGAGGCCGAACGTCTTGTTGAACGCCTCGAAGAAGAAGGAAAGGTTCCGGTCCTCTACACCTACGGTCGACGCGCCCAGGCGTATTTCCGCTTCCGGGGCGTGGAGATCGAAGATTCGTGGGAAGGGGAGTCTGATTCGCCTTCCCAGGAGATCAGCAATCAGATCGCTCGTGAACTTCTTGAGCGCTTCACCGATTCAGATCCTATGACTGGCGTGTGCGAAGTTCATTTGGTCTACACACGGTTCAAGTCGATGATGAGTCAGGTTCCTGAGGTTCGACGCATGATTCCTCTTTCCGTTGTCGATGCTCCTGAAGGGGATCGTGAACGCGATGAGGAACGCGGTGAGCACAAGGTGAATGCTGAGCTCTTCCCCGAGTACGAGTTCATTCCTTCACCCGAAGAAGTTCTTGACACCCTGCTTCCGCTGTATGTCTCGAGCAGGATCCGAAATGTTCTTTTGCAAGCTGCCGCATCAGAGTTGGCTTCGCGCCAGCGCGCAATGCATACGGCGACGGATAACGCAGAAGAGCTCATTACGAAATACACGCGTCTGGCGAATTCGGCCCGTCAGGCGGAGATCACTCAAGAGATCACTGAAATCGTGGGCGGTGCCGACGCATTGGTCCAGGGCTGAGGCCCGTGCACATGGAGAAAATAGAAATGACTACTACTTCAACAGGACAGGGACGGGTCGCACGTGTTGTCGGACCGGTTGTCGATGTTGAGTTCCCGCCGGATGCAATTCCTCCCTTGTACAACGCATTGCACGTTGACGTGAATCTTTCCGGGCAGAGCGAAGGTGAAGACGCAGTTCAGACGATCACTCTTGAGGTTGCTCAGCACCTTGGTGACAACCTGATTCGTGCGATTTCGCTCAAGCCGACCGATGGTATGGTTCGCGGCTCGGTTGTCACCGATACTGGCGCTCCGATTTCGGTTCCCGTTGGCGATATCACGAAGGGTCATGTCTTCAACGTGACCGGTGAGGTCTTGAACCTTAAGCCCGGTGAACATCTGGAAATCACCGAACGCTGGCCTATTCACCGCCAGCCTCCGGCATTCGACCAGCTCGAGGCTCGTACGAAGATGTTCGAAACGGGTATCAAGGTTATCGATTTGCTCACCCCATATGTTCAGGGTGGCAAGATTGGCCTCTTCGGTGGCGCAGGTGTGGGCAAGACCGTTCTGATTCAGGAAATGATTCAGCGTGTTGCTCAGAACCACGGTGGCGTTTCGGTTTTCGCCGGCGTTGGTGAGCGTACCCGTGAAGGTAACGACCTGATTCACGAAATGGAAGAGGCTGGCGTCTTCGATAAGACGGCACTGGTCTTCGGACAGATGGATGAGCCGCCGGGGACCCGTCTTCGTATCGCGCTGACCGGTTTGACCATGGCAGAGTACTTCCGCGATGTTCAGCATCAGGACGTGCTGCTCTTCATCGACAACATCTTCCGCTTCACTCAGGCCGGTTCAGAGGTTTCGACGCTTCTGGGTCGTATGCCTTCCGCTGTTGGTTATCAGCCGAACCTTGCTGATGAAATGGGACAGCTTCAGGAACGTATTACGTCTGCTGGCGGTCACTCGATTACGTCGCTGCAAGCAATTTACGTTCCTGCAGACGACTACACTGACCCGGCACCTGCGACGACCTTCGCCCACTTGGACGCAACGACGGAATTGTCGCGTGAAATTGCATCACGCGGTATTTACCCCGCCGTTGATCCCTTGGCGTCAACGTCTCGAATCCTTGATCCGGCACTGGTCGGTCGTGAACACTACGACACTGCTACTCACGTAAAGGCGATCTTGCAGAAGAACAAGGAACTGCAAGACATCATCGCCATTTTGGGCGTTGATGAATTGTCTGAAGAAGACAAGGTCACCGTTGCACGTGCACGCCGCATTGAGCAGTTCCTCTCGCAGAACACCTACATGGCTGAGAAGTTCACCGGTGTTGAGGGCTCGACTGTTCCGCTGTCCGAGACTATCGAGGCCTTCAAGCGTATTGCTGAGGGCTATTACGATCAGGTCCCGGAGCAGGCCTTCTACAATATTGGTGGCATCGACGATCTTGAACATCGTTGGCACGAGATCGAGAAGGATAACTGACGTGCCTGCCACCGATAAGTTGCAGGTCGAGATCGTTTCACACGAAGGCAGGCTTTGGCACGGCAGTGCATCTCAGGTCAGCTTTCCGGCAACGGATGGCTCCATCGGCGTGCTTCCCGGACGACAACCGCTTCTTGCGGGTCTTGTTCCCGGACGTGTGAGTATCACGACTGAGCAAGGAGTTGTCGACTTCGATATCGATAAAGGTCTGGCTTCAGTAGATTCCGACTTTATTACGATTGTCGTGGAACACGCCTCCCAGATGTGAGTGAGCGGTGTGCGGGCTTAAACTGTCCGCACACCGTCATTTTCTTCAGGAGGTTTTCATGGTTGTGCTGAACATTATCGTGATGCTCCTCCTTGCCTTATTTGTCGTCTGGC
>CAKAPY010000101.1 GCA_916719935.1 uncultured Actinomyces sp.
ATCCTTCGCGAGACCGAACTGTGGTGTTCTTACGCTGCGATTCAAGGCTTGATGGATTACCCCTATGAGGAGCTTCGTTCCTACTGGCGCACCCTCTTGCTCTGCCAGTTCCACGACATCCTTCCCGGAACATCGATCGCTTGGGTTTACCGTGAAGTTCGTGAGCTTCACAAGCAGATTCGTGAAGGTTGTGAAGCGCTCATTCAGAAGGCGCTCACGCTTCTCACTGCTCCAAGCAAGGACGACCAAAGCGGGGAATTGCTTGCTAATGCGTCCTCCTTCCCGCTTCATGGAACTGCACCTCTGTCGGTTGCTGCGCCTGCGGAAGAAAAGGACTCCCAGGGAGTTCACCTTCTCCAGGGTGACGATGGCTACGAAATTACGAACGCCTTCTTCAAGGCGCGTGTTTCTGCAAGTGGCGAACTGACCTCTTTGCGAGAAATTGAATCTGATCGTGAATGGATTCCTGCCGGTCAAAAGGCCGGAGAGTTCCATATTCACCAGGACTTCCCGAATATGTGGGACGCCTGGGATTTGGATCCCTTCTACCGCAATTCGCTACGTGTTGTCACCGATCGTTCGGTCTCCAATGTTGTCGTTGAACACGATCGAGTAGAGATCCATTCCACCGCACGGATTGATTCTTCCAGCATGGAACTGGTCTGGATTTTCACCTCGGGAAGCAAAGCAATTGACCTCCACGTTGAGGCCGATTGGCACGAACACGAAAAGCTTCTTAAGCTTTCGATCCCGGTTGAATTGCACACCGATCACGCCCAGTACGAAACGCAGATGGGGTACATTACCCGTCCGACCCATGAGAATACCTCGTGGGATGCCTACCGCTTTGAGGTTTCTGCTCATCGCTGGGTTCGCTTGGAAAATGCCTCGCGTTCGTGGGCGATCGCAAACGATGCCACCTACGGGTGGGATGTCACGCGTCACCAAAATGACAGGCGCGGTACGTGGTCGCAGGTGCGCGCAACCTTGGTGAAGTCAGCCCGATTCCCCGATCCCGATCAGGATCAGGGACAGCACCAGTGGAACTTTAGGATCGTTCCCGATGCCTCGGTTCTCGAGGCAGTCGCTGCCGGTCAGCAGATTAACCTGGGTGAGCGAGAGGTCAGCGGCGCTCCCGTCGACGCTCCTTTCAGTGTCAGTGGTGCGGTCGTGGAGTCTGTTGCTTTGGCTCCTGACCGCAGTGGTGACCTAGTGATCCGTTTGTACGAGGCCGAAGGTGGGCCCTCGCGCGTCACATTCCGTGCCCCCAAGGCTGGCTCTGTCACCGCTTGCGATCTGCGTTACCGCCCGAGCGAAAGCGAACCCGAGCTCCGCGGAGGTGATGGGGAGTGGAGCTTCGATCTGTCTGCCTTCCAGATCACTACGCTGCGGGTTTCCTTCGCGAAGTGAATAGGTGAGTCGTCATGAAGTTCGGCGTGAACTACACTCCGCGGCAGGGATGGTTCCATTCGTGGTTGGATTTTGATTCCGAGGCCGTGCGGGATGATTTCCACGCGATCCGCGCTATCGGTGCTGACCACGTAAGGATTTTCCCGCTGTGGCCGCTACTTCAACCCAATCGCACTCTTATTCGCCCAAAGGCAATTGAAGATGTTGCAACTGTGGTTGAAATTGCGGGGGAGTGCGGTCTTCAGGTGACTGTGGATGTCCTTCAAGGACACCTCTCATCTTTTGACTTCCTGCCTTCGTGGGTCACCTCTTGGCATCGACGCAATCTCTTTACTGACCCGGATGTCGTTCAAGCAGAACGTAATCTGATCAGCGAGATGGCTCAGGCACTGCGTGGCATTCCTGCTGCTAGTGGCTTGTCGATTGGCAATGAGTTCTTCCAATTCGCCGCATCGCGTCATCCTTTTCCTCACAAAGTGACTGAGGAAGAAGCAGGACGTTGGTTGGAGCAAATGCTCGGTGCTGCTCGTGAAGAATGGCCCGAAGGTGTTCACACCCACAGTCATGATGACGATCTTTGGTTTGAAAACGACCAGCCTTTTTCTCCACAAATGGCCACGTCATTGGGAGATGTCACCACTGTCCACTCATGGGTTTTTGGTCGGGTTGGTCCGCGTCTTGGTGCTCGTGCCCCGCAGCTCGTGTGGTTTGCTCGTTACCTGTGCGAACTCGCAGCTGCGTGGGCCGAGGACCCCTCGCGTGGAGTATGGCTTCAAGAAATCGGTGCACCTGAGAACTACGTGGATCCAGAAGAGGCTCCGCAATTCCTCACAGACACCGTAGACATTCTCATGGGGGAACGAGGCGGCGGAGTATCTCCCGGCCTCGAAGGAGTCACTTGGTGGTGCTCCCACGATGTCTCCCGTGACCTCTCAGATTTCCCGGCACTCGAGTATTCCTTGGGACTGCTGGGACAGGATGGCAATCCAAAACCCATTGGAGAGGCCTTCCATCGTGCTGCTCAGCGTTGGGCGGATGTGCGAGCTCAAGGTGAGCAACGTTCGTCCCTCCCCCTGACTGCACAGGAGTGGACGCGCGTCGACACCGACGCTCGGCACGAATATTTCGATCGCTGGATGGAACTCGCATTAGCGGGCGATGTCCGTCGAATCGAATTGAATCGTTCTCGTTATCGCTCTTCGGGCGAGAGCAAGGACGAGGAAAAGAATATTTTCCTCTCAACGTGGGATTCCTAATTCCACAGCGTTCATCGAAAAAACCTTCGAAGGAGAAGACCATGCGTAAGACGCGCACTATCGTGACTGGTGTCGCACTTGCTGCGGCGTTCAGCCTCGCCGCTTGCACCGGCGGATCCGGCGCAAGCTCCACCTCCAGTGCTTCTAGCTCAGCAGGCGGCACTACTGAGATTTCCTTCCAGACTTGGTCACTGAAGAACGATCGTTTCACCCCCTACTTCGAGCAGTTGGTGAAGGACTTCGAGGCTGAGAACCCCGACATCAAGGTCAAGTGGATTGATCAGCCCGGCGACGGCTACGAGGACAAGATCCTCCAGCAAGCTAACTCTGGTGAACTTCCCGATGTTCTGAACCTGCCCCCGGGCTTCGCATACAAGCTTGCGGATACCGGACTTCTTGTCGACCTTGACAAGGTTGAAGGAGCAAAGATCTCCGAGTATGTCGACAGCGCTGCAAAGTCCTACCAGTTCCCGGGCATCGAGGGGCACTATGGATACCCCTGGTACCTGGGTACCGATCTGAACTGGTACAACGTTGGCAAGATGAAAGAAGTAGGTGTCGATACCTCTAAGCTTCCGACCACCCTCGACGAACTCTTCTCGATGGCCTCGGATGTTGCTAAGGCCAGCAACGGCGAGGTCAAGATGATCTCCTCCGTTCCCGACATTGGTACCTTCTCTGCTGCTGGTATTGATATCTACAAGGACGGAAAGTTCGTCTTTAACACCGATGAAGCTGCCAAGATCATCGACAAGTTCCAGAAGGCCTACAAGGAAGGCGCAATGCCCGCCGAGGCACTGAACGCTGACTACCAGGGCAATGCAGCGCTTTACAAGCAAGGCAAGAGCACCTGGACCACCGGTTCAGCTGGCTTTGCATCCGCGCTTAAGGCAGATGCTCCCTCTCTGATCGATCAGACCGAGGTTACCCCGCGCATCGGCCACGCACCGGTGTTCATCCAGGGCATCTCGGTTGCGAAGAACTCTAAGAACCAGGCCGCTGCCGTGAAGTTCGCGCAGTACGTGACCAATACGAAGAACCAGGTTGAGTTCGTTAAGATCGCTCAGGGCTTCTTCCCCGGAACCAAGGCTGGTAACGAGAAGCCCGAGGCTTTCACCTCTGTTGTCTCTCTTGACCTGCAGAAGAAGGCCACTGAGCTGGCCGCAAAGGAACTGCCCAACACCGTTGAGCAGTCTCCGCTGCAGTTCACCGACGAGATGGGTACCTACGTCAAGCAGCAGCTTGCTCTTGCTGTGAAGGGTGAAATCTCCTCTAAGGACGCCCTTGATAAGGCAGTCAAGTACTGCAACGACAACTTGGCAAAGTGATTCTCTGATCACTCGGTGGTGTTGGGAGCTAGCTTCTCCCAACACCACCGTCTCTGCCGCTCTTGTTATCAGTGGCGGCTCTGTGTACCGACTTCCTTTGGGATAAGGAGGAACAACACATGAAATCCCACGCGAAGCTCACTCCCTATCTTCTGCTTGCGCCGGCGGTCATTTGGGTCTTGGTATTTTCCATCTGGCCTTTCTTGAACACCGTTGTTCTTGCATTTACTGATGCGCGCCCGCTCAAGCCTGCCAAGTTTATTGGACTGACGAATTTTGTCACTCTCTTCAGTGACGAGCGCTTTGGCTACGCTCTGACGACCTCACTGGTTTACGTTCTGGTCTGTGTCCCCCTATTGACTTTCCTTCCTCTTCTGCTCGCACTACTGGTTGAGAAAAAAGTCCCCGGAATTTCTATTTTCCGGACGAGCTATTACTTCCCGGTCATCGCCTCGGTCGTGGTGGTCGGTATCATCTGGTCCTGGCTGTTTGACTCGAAGGGTCTTATTAACCAATCGCTTCAATTCGTTGGAATGACGGACCACTCGATTAACTTCCTCGTTGATCGCTGGCTCATTCTTCTGTCGTCAACGTCGCTGACAGTGTGGAAGGGCCTCGGCTACTACATGGTTGTGTATCTTGCGGCTCTTGCTGGAGTGAATAAGGAACTACACGAGGCTGCCGCACTGGACGGTGCGGGTGCATGGCGTCGTTTCTGGACCGTGACCGTCCCTGCCGTCAAGCCAGCAATGTTGCTGATCTCGGCGCTCATTACGGTCTCGGCAATGCGAATCTTCTCTGAGATTTACGTACTGACCAATGGATCTGGTGGTCCAGGCGGTCAAGCTCAGTCAATTGTGATGTTGATTCAGGCAACTGGAAAGGGACTTCGCGGCAATCTTGGCTATGCTTCCGCGCTGTCGGTAGCTCTCTTCTTCCTGACTATTGGTCCTCTCTTGCTGGTTGCGTGGATTAATCAGGGGACTGAAATCCGTGCTGCTCTTCGCCTGCGAAAGAAGTCCAAGGCGGCACAGAAGGCTCATGAATTAAGGCTTAAGGAACATTCATCTGTGAAGGAGACGAATGTTCACGTTGGGAGCGAAGAACTTGCCGAGGCAGGCGCATCGAACACGGAAGGGATCAGGGAATGAGTACCGCAACAGTGAATACTCGAAGTGAAACCCCCAGACGTGAGCTTCCGTGGAGGCGACGTGGGGAAGCAGGTTTTGACAAGCCAACCCTTCCCGGCTTTATCGGTCGTTATCTGCTGTTACTTTTCTGTTTCGTTATCACTGTTGGCCCCTTCCTGTGGGAACTTTCAACCTCCCTCAAAGGGCCTGGGGATGATATTTATGCGTTCCCTCCCAGCCTGATCCCCAGTAACCCAACGCTGGATAATTACTCAGAAGTTTTACGCACTGTCCCCGTTATCAGCTACGCGTGGCACTCGCTTCTTGTTGGTATTGGAACAGTGCTGACAAATGTTGTCTTCTCGACCTTTGCTGGTTATGCCTTTGCACAGATGAAGTTCAGGGGCAAGGGACTGCTCATGGTAATCATGCTGTCAACCCTGCTGCTTCCCGGTGAAGTGACGCTGACTTCTCAGTACCTCACCATTAAGTCTTTGGGCGCTGCGAACAGCCTCGTCGGGGTCTTCCTTCCGGGGGCAATTTCGGCGATGAATGTGTTGTTGATGTACACCGCAGCACGCGCCATCCCAAATTCGATTCTGGATGCAGCAGCAATTGACGGCGCAACCACAT
>CAKAPY010000102.1 GCA_916719935.1 uncultured Actinomyces sp.
CTGCACCCGCACCGTCATCAACGCTGACGGTTACCGAACCGACAGAACCCTTTGGACGGTCAACATCAGCTCGGACGCGCAGGATATGTCCGTCGAGGCTGATTGCAACGCCTTCGGGAAGGTTCGAAATGTCGTACTTAAAGCCCGCTGGGTCTGCACCTTCTGGGTCACGTACCATCTGCGCGAGGTCAACGGCAGTTGCTTCTTCTCCGGCAGCCACCCTAATCGCGGTAGGAATGAAGGAAACCGGCTGATTTTGCGTGGCTTCGACCTTCAGGGGCAGAGTCAAGGTCGCAGTCAGCGCTGAGTCATCGCCCGCAGCTCCATCAGAGACTTCGAAGGAGAAGGACGACTTCCCCGACCACTCTGAATTCACGTGGAAGCTCACATGCCGCTCATCGCTCAAGGTCATTCCCTGATCGATGCCGGCAGAAGGACGAAGTGTTGCGGCATTGGTGATACGCGGACTGCGTCCTTCGCGAACGATGACGTAGTCGGAAATATCGAGGGTGACATCTTCACCGGCGCGTACCTTGACGGGGACCTTCGTGGTATCGATTGTCGGCTGGTTGTGCTGAAGTCCAGGTACGGAAACAACTGCCGAGGAGCTCAAACCGTCGGCATCAGTAACCGTGTAGACGATCATCATGCGCTCTTCTTGAGGAGTGATGATCAAGTCGGAACCATTCACTTCGACACCTGCGGCCTTCGTGGACACACGCAGGTTGTTGACATCGCCATCCGGGTCTTCATCATTCGCCAAAACCGGAACCTTCACAGTGCCGCCCTTTGCTGGCAACTGCGAGGCCGCAACAACATCATCGCGCGCGATGGGAGCTTGGAGCAGCGCGTCATTTGCGACGTTGATTGTCAATGTTCCACGTGAAGTACCACCGCGGTTATCGGTGACCTCATAGGACACCAGATAGGAACCATCCTGCGCGGGGGTCGTCAAAACAATGGAATTTCCGTGAATTTCCGGCTTCAGTTCAGCGGTCGCAGTCTGAAGAGAACCGGGGACAATCGAGATTGGATCGCCGTCGGGATCAATATCGTTCTGGAGCACTGCGACACCCAGTTGCCTGTTCGGACGGGTCAGAACGGTATCTGGAACCGCCGTCGGAGGTTGATTGACTGTAGCAGGCGGGGCAATACCCACGCGTACACGCGCAGATGCTTGCTTCCCCTGACGATCCTCAACGATGTAGGTAAAGACATCGGTACCCGTCGTATTGGGCGCCGGGGTATATTCCAGCCAGTCCACGCCGAGCTCGACAGTACCCTTGGTCGGGGATTGTTCGATACCAACCAGCGTGACTGAGTCACCGTCGGGATCAATGCCATTCAAAGGCACCGGAATACGGGTCGCTTCACCGCTGACAGCCCAAGCAGTGAGTGCCTTCGGCTGCGGCTGTGCATTGGTTCCGCTCTTGGGAAGAACCTCAAAAGTCACAGTCGAGGTGGCCATGTTCCCCGCACTGTCGCGCACCGTGTAGGCAACATGCATGACACCGGGAGTGTTCCCCGCCTCAAGACGGACCAAGTTGCCCGTCACGAAGGGGGTGCCCACGGCCTCGTTCGGGGTGAATTGGAGGTTCGGGTCGACCTTCAAGGTCAAACCGGAAGGAGAACGATCGTTGGCAAGCACTGGAACCGAGGCGATATCGCCAACACGTACGCGCGTGCGGTCTGGCTGCAACTCGGGAGGCTGCTTCGTATCCTGTGCGCTAGTTGGAACGACGGTTATTCGTGCCTTAGCGGTATTCGTACCATTGGAGACGACATAGTCGAAGGACACTGAGCTCTCGAGGCCGCCGGGGGCAGTAATGCGCAACAGATGGCGGTCGACCAGAGTCACTTCCAAGCCGAGATTTGCAGGAACTTCAACTCTTTGGACAACCAGCACGCCACCAGCGGGATCTGAGTCGTTATTCAAGGGCGCAACCAGTGCAGAGCCGCCTGCGGGCAGGACGGCGAGGTCATCCTCAGCGACGGGGACCGCCTGCTGATCGGCCTCGACAACGTCAACGCGAATAACACCCAGAGCGGTCGAAGGACCGTCGGAAACGGTATAGGTGAATTGGTAGGAACCCGGAGCTTGGGCAACGAAATTAACCGTTCCCAGTTCAAGATCGGGTGTAATTTGGCTTCCCGCGGGCGCAACTGAAAGAGCAACCAGGGACAGGTTGTCTCCGTTGGGGTCAGTGTCATTTGCTAGCGGGGAAATTGTCGCTACTTCACCAGCACGCGCGACGTAGAAGTCTGCGTTCGCTACGGGAGGCAAGTTTCCGGGGTTCTGAACATTAACAGTGAGGGTGCCAGTGGTACTCTGACGGCCATCTGAGACCTCAAGGGTGATCGTGTGCGCACCCACGCTCGCACCGAGATCTCGGATTTGAAGGGTTCCTTCCTCGCGGAATTGAAGTTCAATACCTTCTGGCGCATGAGCATTCGCCAAGAAGATTGGGTCGCCATCCGGGTCTTGCCAGTCATTCAACACGTTGTACTCGATTTGGGCACGGTTACCCAGAGTGACGCCGGGATCGCGAAGCTGCTTCGGACCAGAGTTCATCTCCCACGGGTGCACGGTCACATTCACGCGAGCGGTGGCAACCGCTTTACCGTCGGATGCCTCATAAGTAAAGGACGTGCTACCGGTCTGATTATCGGGAACATCCGTAATTTGAAGAGCTCGCCCGCCGCGGGTACGCGTGACCTTCCCAAACTGCGGGTCGGTGACTGGACGAGCGGTCAGGACGTCTCCATCCGCGTCAGAATCATTGTTGAGGACCGGAAGCGTAGTGGTTCGACCGGGGCGAATGCCGAAGTCGTCATTAACCGCATCGGGAGGAGTGTTCTGCTCTTTTCGCTCTGGGTCTGCGATCTGATCCGTGACCTGAGGAGAGTCCTCTTGCTTTTCCTTCTTTTCAAGCTGAGATTCGATCTGATCCCAGTCGTTCATCAAGACCATGTCATGTTCGGGCATCCACACCGATCCCGAAGTGGTGTCATTGAGAACAATTCGAGTGCGGTTTGTTCTGAAAACGATTGATTGAGCTGACTTCAATGAGTCAACTGTCATCTGTTTGTTGAGGCTGGGATCAGTACAATTTCGCAGGTATGCGCCGGATTTTGACCAAGCGGCGTAGGCACACCCCTTATGGAAGACGGGGCGCGAAGGCTTACCCGATGCACCATCATTTGAAGCCGGGATCCTCGTGGCTGCTCCACCCTTGAGAGGGATGGAGATCAACTCGCGGTCTGTTGCGAGAAGCACGGAAGACGATTCGGGACCAGATTCTTGCAGGGTGATGTTTCCACTGATGCCATCATCGGCAAGGTTGCGAAGCTTTCCATCGGGAAGAACCAGAACACGATTTCGCTGGTCCAAAGCTACGGGCTGCTCGCCCACCGCAGTCATCACCAATTCAGCGTTCCCGGAAAGACCCTCAACATCCTGCGATTTCAAGCGGTTCAATTGACCTTCGCGGGTGACGGTAATACGACGGCCACCCTGGGCTGAGATGGCAAAAAGAGTGCCCTTCTGGGAAACAGCAACAGCTCCCTGTTCCATATCGGTTGCCAGCGCGCCTTCGTCGGTATAGGCAGTACCGGAAGGACTGGAAACTTGAGCAAGCCAAACCTGACCTTGGGATGCATCCATGACAGCAAGTCGTGATCCGCCCTGAACTACCTTCGCATTCTCGGGCAGAGAGGTCGCAGCTCCTACAGAAACTTGAGCAACGTCAATGGGAGCAACCGAGTGGCTTGTTTTATCCGTGAAGCTGACGTCATTACCCGATTGGCCGATATCAAATTCGGTTGTTTTTGTGCGCAGGGCTCCGTCAAGGATCCTAGAATCATAGTTCAGGTGACCAACAAGCCGTTTCGAAGTGTTTGTCACCCAAATGCCACCATCATCGACATCGACTTCAGCAGTCGTGACACCCTGGTGAAGGATGGCAAGAGTCGAGACGGTAACGGTAAAAGCAGCAACCAACGCAGCCGGTAGACGGCGTCGATGAACGCGCGATGCGGATGCACCATGCTGCTGCTTCATATATTTTTCACCACTCTTGCTGATGGGTAGGGGAATTTATTCTTCTATCTGGCATCTTTTAGTGTCCCACGAGGCGCCCTCATTTGAAGAACTCAAGTCAAATATCACATTGACTATTTTCAGCTTTTCCGCAATATTTCGCGGAAAAAATCCTACAAATTACATTCATGTATGTACTGAGTACCTCAGTTTGAATCGAACACAAACCGGGCGGGGGCCTGCGCAACAATTCTCGCAGACCCCCGCCCGGCCTCGTACAACAAGTCACGGCGAACTCAAGGAGATTACCCAAGGAGTCCCACCGCTATCGGTCCTACTGACCGTTGAAGGTGAACTCGCGTTCTGCACCTTCTCCCTTCACGCCGACAGTGACAACCTGTCCCGGAAGGATATCGCCGAAGAGAATACGCTCGGAAAGCGCATCTTCGATATCGCGCTGAATCGCGCGACGCAGCGGACGAGCACCCAGAACCGGATCGAAACCGCGATCTGCAAGCAGCTCGCGCGCCTCGTCGGTGATCTGAAGCTTCATATCCTGAGCCTCCATGCGCTTGGCAAGGTTGGCGATCATCAGATCCACGATCTGCTTGATCTGCTCCTTGTCGAGCGGCGGGAAGACAACGACCTCGTCCACACGGTTGAGGAACTCAGGGCGGAAATGCTGCTTGAGCTCTTCGTTCACCTTGGCCTTCATGCGCGAGTAATCGTGAGTGATGTTCTCGGTGGACTGGAAGCCCGTGAGCACGCCCTTATTGATATCACGCGTTCCAAGGTTGGTGGTCATGATGATCACCGTGTTCTTGAAGTCAACCTTGCGGCCCTGCGAATCGGTCAGGCGACCTTCTTCCAGAATCTGCAACAGCGAGTTGAAGATATCCGGGTGAGCCTTCTCGACCTCATCGAAGAGGACGACAGAGAAGGGGCGACGACGGACCTTTTCAGTGAGCTCACCACCTTCGTCGTAACCGACGTAGCCGGGAGGGGCACCGAAGAGACGCGAGGAGGTGTGCTTCTCAGAGAACTCGGACATGTCAAGCTGGATCAGCGCATCCTCATCGCCGAAGAGGAATTCGGCCAGAGCCTTCGCAAGCTCCGTCTTACCGACACCGGTCGGGCCGGCGAAGATGAAGGAGCCACCGGGACGCTTCGGGTCCTTCAGGCCGCTTCGAGTACGACGGATCGACTGAGCCAGAGCCTTGACCGCGGCATCTTGACCGATGACGCGCTTGTGCAGCTCGTCTTCCATCTTGAGCAGCTTCGCAGACTCGGTCTGGGTCAGCTTGAAGACCGGAATACCCGTCGACATCGCCAAAACCTCGGCGATATCATCCTCGCCGACCTCGGCAATCGCCTCGCGCGAACCATCGCGCCAGCTGGATTCCTTCTGCTTGCGCTCTTCGGTCAGCTTTTGTTCCTCATCACGAAGAGCAGCGGCCTTCTCGAAGTCCTGATCATCGATCGCGGACTCCTTATTGCGCTTCACTTCGGCGATCTTCTCGTCCAGCTCGCGCAACTCCGGCGGCGCGGTCATGCGGGAAATACGCAGGCGAGCACCGGCCTCGTCCATCAGGTCAATAGCCTTATCGGGCAGGAAACGATCCGAGACGTAGCGGTCGGCCAGCTC
>CAKAPY010000103.1 GCA_916719935.1 uncultured Actinomyces sp.
CCATCCGTACGGACGACACTGATCGTGTCACCAGGGTTCACCTGCCGATTAAGTAGGCCGTGGACCTCATCAAAAAGGAATCGGGCATGTGCCGGGCCATTATGGGGGTCTTTATCCCGTTCTTCGTCATAGACCTTGCTGCCCTGGACGTACTGGTATGCACTCTCAGAAGAAAGATTGAAGCTGGCAGCCGTCACTCCGTTGACGCGAATGTCAACGCTTCCGCTCTCATGATCGGGAAGGCTAAAACGCAGGTCGATCGCGTTTGCGGGAACCTCAGCGGTAAAGTTTACGGACGAATCCTGCCCCCACAGCTCGACATAGGACTGCTCGCCGGCCTCAATCGCTGTTGAGTCAAGCATTTTGTTGACAGGCAGGCTCTCGTCAAGCGAAACGACGTGTGCACGGTCAAGCCAGCCACGCTCGGCCTCGTAACGGGTATACGGGAAGGAAGCGCCATAGGTCCAGTCCCCATCGTCTGCCACGGCGCCGGTTGCACTCAAGGTGGGAACCATGGCGATAGCGGCAGCGGCGCCGACTGCTCCCACAATCTTTTGGTGTTTCATGAAGAAGTTCTTCCTTTACATCGGTCAACGACGTTAATGACTTGAAGGCGAACGCGCCTAGCCACTCCCGTCGATCCTGAATATTCGATAGACCGCTTCCATATTGTCTTCACTGATCATTAAGGAATGGTCTATTGGGCTTTAAGATTAGGGGCGCTTTGTGAGAACGGGTATAAAGGAATCTCGAGTCAACCTTGTCATCTACTCCACGAACTCTGCGCAAATTCTTATGGCTCACTTAGAGATTCTGATGCGCATAATTTAGCGGATTTGCGCGCAAACTGATGCGCATCGATGCGTAACGAATCTTTGCTTCAGGTTGCTCAGAAAGCAGGCTTCTCGAAGCCTTGGAAGCGAATATTCACCAAGTTATTTTTCTGGAAATATCTCTTTCAAAGAATTATTACTTTATTCAGCTCGCAGAAACGACAGGATCAGAGGAGAAGTTATAGAGCTCCGCTGAGACAACCTAGTAAGAACCGTAAGATACCCTGAAGGCGCATACAGCATGAAGGAATACTCTCCAGAAGCTCGCCCCTAATTTGCTCAGATTCTAGCCACTGATCAATTCTGTGAAACTCTGTTAACGAGCCAAATTCCCAATAGCACGAGCAATGGCTTGTCCGAGTAAATAAAACTTGCGAAGCTCCTTGCAGTCAGAAGAGAAATCAGGATTTGGACCTACTTCGGGTACGGGCCAGAGCCCTGAGTTCGAAATCAAAACCTCATACCGCTCGCTATATTTTGGACGGGTATCATCATCAGAACTGTAGACAAGCCTTAAAGTACCTGTTTTCGGCATCCCCATTTCTTGGCGATTTTGGGATTTATCTGCTTCAATCCGCCAGAACGAACGAATCGAAGCCCCCGGAGGAAGAGTACGAGACGTTTCAAACATTTGTCGAAGTGAAGTGACAATATCATCTTCATGCTCGGGCCAAGCAGAAAAATCAACACGAAGGTCCCGTGCATTACTCTTTCCAGTATTGGTGATCCTTATGTCATAACATGACAGACCGGCAAGCCCAGGAAGTATCTCAACGAATACATAGGGACGTGTCTGAGCAATACTGTCTCGACGTGCCTGCTCATTTGCACGTTGCGACGCAACCATCGTTCTACGACCGACCCATGCAGCGGTAATTGCAGTTATCAGAAGCCCAAGATCAATAAAAAGCTTTATACATTCAATAGCGCCTTCGCTCATGTTTCATATCGTTTCACGTACCAGCCTTCATCAGCAACTATCCTCATATGCCTGCTAGCGAGGCAAAACAAAAGTGCTGGGCTCTCCGAGGAGAGCCCAGCACCCTAAAAGTGGAGATGGGGGGAATCGAACCCCCGTCCAACAGCCGACCCCGAGGTCTTCTCCGAGCGCAGTCTGCGAGTTATTTCTCAGCCCCTGGCATCATGCAGACCTGCTACCAGATAGGCTCAGTTGATTGAGTGTCGGAGCCGTCCTACCAACACGAACGGCACCCAGTGGCTTCCTAGACGACGCCAGACACCGGACCGGAAGCAGCTTCCGGGCTGACGGACTAAAGGTTCACGCGGCAATCAGGCGGCGAGAACGTAGTCGGTGCGATTCTGTTCGGCACCTATTGGTTTGCACACATCGTTAACGAGTAGAGCATGCCTCCTCGGCTCGCTTCCCCTCGATCGACGACCGCTGTCGAAACCGATCATCCCCTATTGAGTTCTTCACTCTCCGGCGTTCTACCACCACGGCAGCACAAACACCGGACTTGAAATCATACGTCCCCGCAGCTGAGCTGGCAAGAAGAAACCCAAGGAGGCTCTACATGAGCTTTGTGGACTCTAACTTCTCAACCAAGAGTCGGTTCTTCTTGATGAGGAAGGGACGAAGCCCCAATCCCAATATCGCCGCAAACAGGGCAAAGGCACCTAGTAACAGCATTGCGTCAAGATATTCATTACCCGAATACCCCGCAATCGAAGCGCGCAGCGCCGTGATCCCATGCGTTGCGGGAAGATACGGCGAAATTGCCCGGAAGAAACTCGGCAGAATATCCAAGGGGAACGCGCCACCGGAAGCCGAAATCTGGAGCACCAAAAACAGCACGCCCAATGCCTTCCCCGCGTTCCCGAAAGTCGCAATGAAGGTATAGAGAAGGAAGGAGAACACGAAAGCCATAAGCCATCCCGCACACATGAACTCCCACGGGTGAGAGTGTTGGACCTTCAGGAAGAAGAGCTCACCCAGGCACAGAATCGTCGCCTGAATAAGGGCGATCAGCCCAAAAATAAGGTAGCGTCCAAGGAAGCCTTCCCACAGCTTCACCTCGCGGCCCTTGAAATAGAGCGCAGTCGGATGTGTTTCTTCAAGCCCGTCAGCGACATTCTCGGCAGTGACATCACTGCGCAGAGCAACAATCATCAGCACCGAGCCAACCCACAGCGCCAGTGCGGTGTACAAAGGCGCCATCTGCGAGCCAAAGTTCTCCACCGGATACACCGGAATTGTCTCGATCCCCACCGGTGCTGCTAGCGCGATTGCGAGCGCCTGAGGATCCGAACCAATGATCGTTCGAACCTGGGCAAGATTCCCACCGTTGAGTGCGTCAGTGAGCTTCGTATGGATCGTCGCTAGTTTTTCCGAGGCCTCGCGCAGGTTGGTCCCGATATTCCTGAAGGAGCTTTGAAGTTTCGCCAGCCCCTCGCGCACTCCCGTTGAACCGTCTCCGACTTGAGAACTCGCTGCGGAAAGCTGATTGCGAAGCGAGGCCATCGAAGATGTCGCAGAATTCATCGTCTGAGAAAGCTGCTCCAACTGTGGGCGCAACGTCGATTCAACATCAGACTTGAGGGTTCCAACGGCCATTTTCGCCTGTTCGATGAGGCTCTTCACGTCTTGATGATTCGCGGCTGCCGCTGCCCCGTTCTTTTCCATGTCATCAGCAAGCTTATTCATCGCATTCTGCAGCGCGCTCAGACGGTCAGCAGAAGCTTGCAGGCGATCCAGAACATCTTGAGAAATAGGTGTTCCCGGAAGATTTGCCAGCGTTTCCTTCACATGCAGGTACTGCGTTGCTTGATTGCCCACCGCCTCGGCCTGAGAGCGCAAGGTCGCCACGGCCGAAGTTACGGTGTTCCCACCTTGGGAATAAACAGCGTCAATCGACGAAGACAGGGAGTCCAAGGAACTAGCCGATGCACTCACCGCTGAAGAGAGAGCAGAAGCAGCCTGCGAGGCACCAGAAGAGATCTGCGCAATCGATGAGGAAGCCGTGTTTCCTGCATTGGAAAGCGGATCCTTCGCCTGCGCGGCATTATTAATCATCGTCTGCGTAGAATCCACAAGCTGAATGGACGAGCCAATAAGCCCCGCATAGGCATCTGCGCTCGCCGCCGCATTCGACAGACGCGTCGAGGTCGTCTCCAGACGTGAATTGAGCGCCTGAATCCCTCGAAGGTTACTGGGATCGGAAAGCGAATTGGAAAGCGAGGAGGCAGTATCGACAGCAATCTCAGCCAAAGTCTGGGCAAAAGCTTGATTGATCTGAGCGGAAACATGTTCTGCTCCCTGCCCTGCAATCTTCGGACTCAAACCGTTCTTCTTCTCGTTGATGTAGTAGGTCAGCGGGGTGCTGTGCGCATCCGAGGAAAAGAAAGTCATCATTTCGCGCGAGAAATCCTGAGGAATCACGACCGCCGCGTAATACTCGCCCGACCGAGTCTTTTCAATTGCCTGCGTTTCACTATCAACAACCCAGTCGAATTGCTCATTCGCGCGCAGCGCGGCAACAACCTGATCGCCAATATTGATCTTCAAAGGCACCAGATCCGACTTATACCCCTCATCGCTATTGGCAATTGCGATTCGAAGATTCTTTGTATTCGCGAAAGGATCCCACGAGGCTGCGATGTTGAACCACGCAAAAATCGACGGAAGAACAACCAACCCCAAGACAACAACCATGGAGATGATCGAGCGATGAGCACGATGGAGATCAGCCCGGAAAATCCGCCACACAGCTTTCACTTTTCGCTCCCTTCTTCCGTATCTTCCTCATTGCCGAGGCGATGCTTCCCCAGTTGCGCAGCGGAAGCCCTTACTCCGTGGAGTCTGCGACGCAGCAAGGAGTGCACATCAGAATCAATCATCGAGGTGAGCAACTGCTGACGCGCCAAAGATTCACGAATGTATTCCAGGGCAATGAGGAAAGTGATAATCACAAGAATCCAGACAATCCACAGCCCTAGAAGGAGTGGGACTTCGGCAACGCTCGCAACGGAGAGAACTGCGAGGACCGCAGGAATCACGATTCCCACAACTAGAGCAGTCCGGCGAATCTTCGGATAACGCCGTTCAAAATTACGCGCACGACGGGTCACCGAACGCGAATACCCATCGTGATCGGCAAGGACGGCAACGATCTGAGAAAGACGGTAACGCGAGGACGGAAGATGCGTGGCCTCGGCAAGGAACAATCCCGAACGAGACAGATCTCGGCTCACCATCGCATTGAGGTTGACCAAGAAAGGACGAACCAACAAGCCCAAGGCGAAAGCGATAAGAACGTGGATTCCCAGCACTGCAATCGCCCTCAGGTACGCGTGCCCGTAGAAGCCGCCAACGGTCTCACGCATCGCGTTAATCCCATAAGTGAAGGGAAAAAGCGGGTGGAGGAAACGGAAGAAAGAAGGCATCATCTCGATGGGATACAAGCCCGCCGCTCCGGGGATCTGAAGGACCACAATGATGACACACAGGCCCTTACCGATATGTTGGAAGCAGGTCGCCAACATGTAGATCACGGAAAGGAACACCAAAGAAACAAGGACAGCAGTCCCCACAAAGGCCAGTTTCGAGACCGTTTGGACCCCGATCACCAGATCGCCGATGGAGACGACCAGGGCTTGCCCAATCGCGAATAGAGCCAAGAGCATCCAACGTGACATGTACTTTTGCGCCGAGGTCATGGAGCCGACGCCCTCTTCATCGACCTCAAGCTTGAGAATGATTACGAGTGCGAAGGCACCGATCCACAGAGAAAGGTTCGTGAAGAGCGGTGCCATTGCGGAACCATATGTAGCAACCGGGAAAACAGTCTGGGTTGTAATCGATGTCGGGGCAGCCATGAATTCCGCGATTT